>DQGV01000348.1 GCA_003524705.1 Anaerolineae bacterium
TCTGCGGAATGCTTGTAAGTATAGGGTTATTTCCATTTCGGTTTTACCTCATAATAAAAACTTTAATCTTTTGAGCATATAAAAGTTATACTATCATCATAAGTTAACATATTTGTTAAGAAAACAGCATAATAATAGTGTAACACTTTTTATTCAAGCGTCGATGCGGCTATGCGAAAACCCTATGTGACGCCGCTTGGCTTAAGCAAAGTGGTTATTGTCTTAAATAAGATATAAATATCTAAAGAAATACAAGCATGTTCAATATAAGCAATATCCATGCGGGTTCGTTCATCCATATTTACAGAACCACGTGCTGTGATTTGCCATAGCCCGGTCATACCTGGCAAAATATCAAGGCGTTGTGTCTGCCAAAGATTATAGTCTTCTGGTCCAAAATCAGTTGGACGAGGTCCAACAAGACTCATTTCACCCTTTAAGACGTTAAAAATTTGAGGCAACTCATCCATACTGGTTTTTCTCAATAATTTTCCAATAGTAGTTACACGTGGGTCATTTGTAATTTTGAAATCAGGCCATTCGAGTTCATTTAAGTGCATATATTTTTCTTTAAGTGCATCAGCATTAGGTACCATAGTTCTAAATTTATAAAACAAAAACGGTTTTCCTCCGCGTCCTGCACGCTTGTTTGTATAAATAATAGGTGCGCCAGGCCCATTTAAGAAGATTAATAAAGATATTAAACCAACCACAGGCAACCAGAACGGACTGGCAAGCAAAATAAGCGAGACATCCATAATTCGCTTGAGGACAACATAAGATGTCCCTCTAAAAATACTTTTATTAGGGTCAAAGGAATTAATCCAGAATAATTTATCTTCTTTTGTAATTTCCATTTCGAATTCGCTTTGTTATTCCTTTGTTGAAGATTCAGGTAACTCTAACCCAGTTTGTTTGGAACGCCCACGGGCAACATAAATTAAGTCATCGAAGGTCAGCGCCTCATCTGGAAATGCAGCACTCCCCCAATCAATTTTTGTATTTAAACCTGCCTCTACTGCCGCACTCATTCTTTCAGCTAGTGAAGTAATATTACTTATATTCGTTTCAGGGCAAAGTAGAACAAATTGGCCATCACGGTCTTGCAATATCATATCGGTACTACGTGCCATGTTGCTCAACATTTGACCCACCTTAGCAATTGCAAAGCGGTCTATCATATCAGAAGCAAGAGAGTCCAATTCCTTCCAACCTTCTTTACCGGCTGGTTTTTGTAATCGAATCGTTAATACAGACAAGGGATGATGATATCGTCTGCTTCGTGTTATTTCAGCAGAAATCAAGTCACGTGATGACTGAATATCCCTAACGCGGCTTGGATATGCACTAGATGACAACCCTTCTAAAGTCTTATCTAACTCACCGATCTTTCGCCCAACATCATAAGCCAGAAAAGAAGTTAGGATAATCAGTAAAACCTGAATAATATGCTCAACCAGATTAGTAGAATCAGGAAAAAAAATAGAATCTGGGGAAAAAAATGAAAGCAAAATATATACTACCACCCAAAATGCCATAAATGCATAGTTGCTTAATTTTACACCAGAGCGAATTAAGATACCTACCAAAATTAATTCTGAAAACACAACAATAGCAACGATAATAAAAAATGAAGGGGTAAGATCTAAAACATCTTGTTCAAATCGCTCAATATTGGCAATACCCAAAAGAGTGATTATATAAGATACCAAAATTGTTATCGACAGCTTTAATTCACTCATAAATGTATTCCTAAAATGAAAATAACGCCTTCATCAGATTTATTTACCTATTTTAATTTAACCGTACTTATTATAAGACAAAAGCAATCAGACTGCCATGCAGTTTGTTAAGTTAGTAGTGAGCTATACACAAAAAAGGTCATAACCTCAGACAAAAATGAAATAAGGTAAAATTCTTATGAAATAATTCAATGAAAAAGACCCTCTCACTCCTTTTTCTCCTACTCCTCACTGCATGTGATTCATGGGGCGTGCCACCACAACCTTTCCCGGTCTGGAGCCCAGTGCCTTCATCCACGCCAAGTATTTACACAGCCACCCCATTGATTATCCCTCCGCCGGGCACAATTACCCCAGCCGTGACTATTATCTCACAAGTCACCGAGACCGCCAGCCTAACCCCGCCTCCTACTTCTACGGGGACGCTTGCCCAGCCAACCCAAACATTCACCCAAGCCCCCATCCAATCTGTCGGCATTGATATTTTAGGATGCAACACTGGCATTGATATATTGAATGGCATGGGCGAAGTGACAAATGCCTATGTCACCATCAAAAACACAGGCACTGTTGATTTACCCAACACCTGCGGATTCTTGCGTGCCATAGATGAAAGCGAACGTGCACACCCAGATAAAGAAGTGTGTGTGCCTAATTTACCAGCACAAAATCAAGTGATTCTAAAATTGACTGTTGATTCAACATATCAGCAAAGCACAATTATTCAAGTAGATGCGTTATCAAATGATGTTGTTCTGTTAAGAATAGATAGACAATCTTGCCGAGATATTAGTTTGTTTGGTGGTGCGCCATCAAATGTAGGCGTCATTCAACCCATTCAACCTTAAAGAAAATGTTGAGTTAGAGAATCAAGTTTCCCCTTAAGAAAGAAGCGAAAGAAAAGTCCGTAACATAAGTTACGGACTTTTTATCTTAATCTTCTTTTGTAAAACGGTTGCGCATGTCTTTGACTTTTGATTGCAAATCTTGGAAGAATTCGCTTTCGACAATTTCTGTCACCTGTTTGGTGAGCTTGGATTTGTCAATCATGATTTCCAATTGATGCACACGAGCACGCAATGATTGTTCACGTTGGGCAACTTTATCAACCATCACTTTGAAGACGTCGGTGAGTGTATCAATTTCATCTTGGTAATTGCCACCGCTTTTGCTTAATTCTTGTTCGTAATCACCTTCACCGATTTTCTTAGCAACACCTGCTAAACCAATAATTGGGCGTGTGAGAAAACCCGCGAGCCAATAGACAAGTACAAATATGATAGCAAATGTGACTGCAAATGCAATCATCCCTTGTTGTAATATTTCAGCGGCAACTTCATCTACATAACTGGCTTGAATATCAACACCGATTGCGCCAATCGGTTGACCTTGCTCATCCAAAATTGGTGCATAGGAAGTAATCCATGTACCAAATCTATCTTGATAGGGAACCCAAGAATCTACTCTTTGTTCTAAGCCGTCGTAAATTCGAGTAGAGGGTGTTCCATCTTCATTTAATGCGGGGGTATATCTTTGGCAAAAACGAAAGCCACCGCGTGTTTCACGGAAATAACCTGTGCTTCCAATAGCAATGACTTCGCCTTCATCAGGTCCTTTAATATAAGTATAAAGACGTGTTGTTTCTTTTGTAGGGTCGCCAAAGGGGTCTTCTTTTAATTGGGTAAATTGTACAGAGCGTAACCAATTGACATGTTCAAGATAAAGAGAATTGTTTTCGGGATAATAACCATTTTGTTCAGGAGGGGTATCTGCCGTTGGTTTTTCGGGCGGACACATTGGGTTATTGGCACTTTCTTGTTCATATAATTGAATAAAGTCTTCTCTATCTATACCTACTAAGGCGCCATGTAAAGTTTGGCTTAAATCATCGGTGATCGTTTGGAATACTCTATCTCTGGTGTAGTTGTAAAACCAAGCATAACTGCCGATAAAAATTGGGATAAAAATTAATGTAAAACCAATCCAAATTTTTAGTCGCAAACTAAAAAAACGAGAGTTTGATTTTACTGGTTGTGTTTGTTCGCTCATTTTATTCACCTATACTTTTATAGAATTAAGTGTCTCAAGAACTACAGGATGGGTCTCTGGCAAACCATAATGGTCTACTAAAAATGCCAACACAAAATTGGTAATCATTTCTTTGGTATATGTTTCAATCTTAATTTCTGGGTTTGGCAGAAAGCCTATGTGCATTGGCGAAAATTTTATCATCGCTAATTCTTCTTCACGGCTTTTGCCAAATAATTCGGGTGAAAAAATCGGCTCTACATATTTTAATGGCAATTGTATCAGACCATTGCGTTCGTAATGCTCCATCAGTCGGCTAGTTTCCACTTCATTGACCATACCCAAAACTGGCGCGTCGCGGTTTTCTTTGGCATCGCGGATGATTTGATGCAGGCATTCGTAAATGATAAAGACTGATAATTTTTTATCATCAACAACCGTCTCACGAAAATCAGGGTGGATGGCTAAAGCATGAGCCAGCCCACAATGGCGATGACGCACATACCGAAATGTTCGTAACCCTACAGGTTTGCCATCAATTTCGATTAGCCAATAATGAACGATATTATTTTCTCGATGTTCATTTGGATATTGAGCCCTGCGCCTCATTCTCTCGACGTAATGCTGATACTGCGGAAACAACATTTGATATAGCCCAAGCATTGACTCAATTCGCTGGTCGTCTCCTGAACCCAATAATTCGTAAATGGCTGTGTTTTCTCTTTGAGTAACTAAACGTACAGGCATTATTTTCCACTATCCCCAAAATCAAGTTTATCTAATACGCTGGCTCCACGGGTGCGACGTTTAAGTTGCCAATTCAACATGCTTTGTTCATACGTGGCGCGGACTTTATAAGTAGCATATACAGCCACAAGTGCAATAACGATTCCTACGCCAATATATATCAAAGAATATTGCTCACGCGGAATTCCGAGATACAAACCAACACTGATAATTGCAAAGGTGATTAAACTCCCAATGATTGTTCCACCAGAGGGAAGATAACTGTCTAAGAAAATGCTGACACGTCCACGTTTTTCATTCGGCACCATGGCTTGAAAAGCTTTGCGGGCAGATAAATCTACCGTGTCATAAGTGACGCGAGAAACGCCTTGTGCAATACCACTGCTCATATAGCCGGGGATGAAAAAGTTGGCAATCATTGAAAACAACATCATAAATGGTTGAATGAGGAAACTTCTTTTTAACGAAAGCCATTCAATAATGCGGTTTGAAAATCCTTGAATAAAGATAGAGACAATCGCAATTAATAAATTGTAGGTAGCATAAAAGGCTTGAAAACCTGTGCCTAAATCTAGTTTTGCATCGGAAAGCACGTCAAAAAGGAGCACAGTCATCACACTGCCAGCGGCGAGCATCCCTAATGCTAAATATGCAAAAGCAGGGACTGTTTTGATAAACTCCCAACCTTCCGTGAGCGTTTCCTTCATTGTATCTTCATGGGCACCAATCGGCGGTGGAAGTTTGACAGCCCGTAAACGAAATTGTGAAATTGCAAAGGCAACAAAAAAGATGGAAGCGTTAAGCAATAATAATGAAACAGTGCCAAATTGATATTGTGCATCTACGGCGGCGATGGCTAAACCGACTATTGTGCCAATAAAAGCAAAGATGCCAATCACTGGCATCACACGCCGACCTGTACCGGGGTCGTAAATATCGTTGACGAGAATCCAAAACACGACGGGGAAGAAACGCCATTGCTGGTCGTTGAGGAGGTAAATCAATGTGTAGGAAACTGAAGCAGGTATCCACGAAGAAAGAAACGAAAGTGGAAGTATGGCATACAAAATCCCAAAAACGAGTAAGACTCCGCCGATTAATTTGACTCGGTCAAATCTATCTACGATTAAAGATTGCAAGCCAGTGGCGAGAATCAATAAAACCATATCTATTGCCCAGACCAATAAAATGTAATGGTCTTTGACTTCGCTCAAAAAACCACTGACAGACACCACTTTGGTGATGCCCATAGCGGCGTAATTTGCAAATAAAATAAAACCAAGTGTAAGAACTAACCCGCTCTCCCCTGCTCGTAATGGAAACCATTTTCTAAAACGTTCTTGCATAAATGCGCCTCGTGTATGAAATAAAAACCAGTATACCCGATGAATTTGCTTTTATGACGTTACGAGATACTAACAAAAGGTATAATCAAAATATGGCAGACGAAATCAAATCCCTCTCTAGAAACAAAATTGCAATGCTGATTGACGGCGACAATGCCCAAGCCTCTTTGCTTCCGCAAATGTTAGTGGAAGCAGGTCGGCACGGACAAGTGACCGTGCGCCGCATTTATGGCGATTGGACGACGAACAGCATGAATTCATGGAAAGATATTTTGAACTTCCATGCTTTTCAACCGATTCAGCAATTCCGATATTCGGTCGGCAAAAACGCCACAGATAGCGCCATGATTATTGATGCAATGGATATTTTGCATTCAAATGTAGTGGATGGTTTTTGTTTAGTTTCGAGTGATAGTGATTACACTCGTCTGGCTACGCGCATTCGCGAGACGGGGATTTTTGTGATGGGTATCGGAAAGAAGAATACGCCCAAGGCATTTGTCAATGCTTGTGATGTGTTTGTTTACACTGAAAATCTTGTTGACGAGAAAAAAAATAATCAGCCTAAAAAAGCTCACTCAGCAAAATCTGGAAAGAAAAAAGAGGAAAGAGAAGAATCTGACCCCATGCCGATTCTGACTCAAGCCTTTGAAATGGCGGTTGGTCAAGATGGCTGGGCGCCTCTAGCCGGGATGGGAAACGCACTCTACCAACTCGACCCTGCTTTTGACCCACGCAGTTATGGTCACAAACAACTTTCGCGCATGATTACGAGTCTAAAAGATAAGTTTGAGATGCGCACGCAAAACTTGGATGGGACAAGTATTTTGTATGTGAAGGTCAAGGAGTGAGGGGATAGTCAATAAGAAGATACTATTATTCAATTTCTTTTAATGTATCTTCAAGCCGTTCTAACATTTTATTTATTTGTTCTTTCGTAACAATCAATGGCGGTTCAATACGAATGGTTTGCGCGCTTGTGAGTGTACCAGCCACTAACACGCCACGCTTAAACAAACCTGCCGACACTTTATAACCAATTTCTGGGTTTTTGAAGTGCATTCCGATTAACAAACCCTTGCCGGTCACACGCTCAAAAATGTGTGGGTATTGTACAACAAAATTTTCCAAATGCGGCATTAAATACGCACCTTTTTCCGCGGCTTGTTCCCATAAACGTTCACGTAAAGTAACATGAATTGATGAAATTGCCGCGGAACATGCTAACGCATTTCCACCAGTTGTAGTGGTGTGCATAAATGGATTTGGATACATCATCGGATGAAAAATTTCTTCAGTGGTTGTGACAGCACTAATCGGCATCACACCACCACCTAAAGATTTTGCAACGGTCAAAATATCAGGCACAACATTCCAATGTTCAACGCCCCATAATTTTCCTGTTCTACCTAAACCTGTTTGCACTTCATCAGCGATTAATAAGACTTTATATTTTTTCGTGGCTTCACGAATGCGGGGCCAGAAATCATCAGGAGGAACAATCGCTCCAGACTCGCCTTGAATTGGTTCAAACATCACAGCTGCCACTCCAACCCCAACTTTGTCGCATATCTCTAATTGCTTTTCAACAGCATCGGCATCACCAAATGGAACATGATAAACCTGTCCGCCATACATCGCTCCCATTTGAGCACGAAAATCGGATTTACCCATCAGCGAAAGTGAGCCCATAGTTTTGCCATGAAAAGCGCGAACACCGACAATGAATGCAGTTTTGCCTGTATAAAGTTTTGCAATTTTCATCGCGGCTTCATTGGCTTCTGTGCCACTGGCGCCAAACCAACTATATTTCAAATCACCGGGCGTGATAGATGCAAGTAATTTTGCTAACACACCACGCAATGGGTCAAGTAATTCTTGCGAAGGCATGGGCGAGCGATTCAATTGTGCTTTGACTGTTTCAACAACAGTCGGATGACTCCAACCCAAATCCATCATGCCGAAGCCACCAAGAAAATCTAAATATTCTCTGCCCAACACATCTTTGATGACTGAACCTGAACCTGTCCATTCGACAGATGCCCAATCCCCAGATTCAGTGACAGATTTTCTATATTCCAACCAATTGCGGTTGTAATGTTCAGCAAAATTATCTTTTGATTCATCAATGATTTCATGCGCCAACTCTTTGGTTGGGAATTCTTGTTTATGAATCAAATCAATCCAGCGGGATGAATAATCTAATGCGTCTTCGTAATCGTAGTTCATAAAATTCCTTTTATTTATTCTCGTTGGTCGAGTAGGCGGCGTTCGTCCGTCGTATCGAGACCAACAGTTTTATAAAAAATTAAAATTATTTTATTTACTTGTGGTCTCGATACGTTGCTCGTTATAGCTCGCAACTACTCGACCAGCAGGTATTTCTAAAATTTCCTCGTCCATTCTTTGGGCCAACGCTCGACCACAATTTTCTTTTGTGTAAAAAATTCAACCGCATCCATGCCTTGCCCATGCATATCACCGAAGAAAGAATCTTTCCAACCACTAAACGGGAAGAATGCCATCGGCGCGGCGACACCGATATTGATTCCGATATTGCCTGCTTCGGCTTCGTATCTAAATTTTCGGGCGGCATTTCCACTGGATGTAAACAAACTCGCCTGATTTCCATATTGCCCGCTATTGACTAACTCAATCGCATCATCCACAGTATTGACATGCATCAAACTCAAGACGGGTCCAAAAATTTCTGTCTTTGCGATTTCACTTCCGCGTGGAACATCTGCAAGAATGGTTGGTTTGATAAATGAGCCGCCATCATAACCTTTGATTAAAGTCCCGCGTCCATCTACGGGGACACTTGCTCCTTCTTTTTGACCGAGTCCAATCAACTGCTCGACTCTGCTCTTGCTTGCCATGTTGATGACAGGTCCCATTTGCACGCCTGAGTCAAGTCCGTAACCGACAACTCTTGATGATGCCGCATCACAAATTAATTCGGTGAATTGGTTTTTAGCATCGCCCACTGTCACAGCGAAAGAAACTGCCAAACAACGTTGACCAGCACACCCGAAGGCTGAATCGGCGACGATCTTTGTCGCCATCTCCATATCCGCATCAGGAAGAATAATCACAGGATTCTTTGCACCACCTTGTGCTTGGACTCGTTTGCCATGCGACGCGGCAGTTGCATAAATATATTTTGCAACATTGGTTGAGCCAACAAAAGTTATCGCGCGAATGGTTGGATGTTCAAGAATTCCATCAACAACATCTTTTGCACCATTCACCAAATTGACAACGCCTTTTGGAAAGCCAACTTGTTCAATTAATTTCATAATGAATTGCATCGTCATCGGAACTTTTTCAGAAGGCTTGATGATGTATGTGTTGCCCGCCGCGATTGCATACGGCAAATACCAAAACGGAATCATGCCAGGGAAATTAAACGGCGCGATAGTTGCACACACACCGACTGGCTGACGAATCATCAATTCATCAATGCCTGATGCAATATCTTCAACGACATCGCCTTTCATCATCATCGGCATTCCACAAGCGACTTCGATATTTTCATATGCGCGAATCATTTCAGCTTTGGCTTCTTCAAATGTTTTGCCACATTCATTCGTAATAAGTTTTGCTATTTCATCTGCGTTTTCACGCATGAGATTTCGCAACTTGAATAAATATTGCACACGGTCATTGACCGGCGTTCTGCGCCACGCAGGGAATGCTTCACTCGCGGCTTTCGCGGCAGAGTCAACATCCGCTTTTGTACCAAGCGGAGTCTTTGCAATCACTTGACCCGTGGCAGGGTTAATCACATCAAAATATTCTTTGACGTTTGGTTTTGTCCATGAGCCGTTTATATAGTTCAAAATTTCCATAGTTTCACCTAGAGATTTATCTGTCTATAATTTTTATCTAAGAATTCTATTGCAACATTACCACCACAATATTGCTTAACCAAATCTGCTAATTCGTGAATCGCATTTTCAACAAGGTTGCGAGGAACAGGTGGCAAAGACTCAATCACCAAGAAAGCATTTTTTGTTTCATGGGTCAATTTAGTTCTATCTGCTTCTTTCCAATTCCAACGTCTACAAATTGCACCGACTTCATCTTTATAAATAATTTCACCTACACGCGGAGCACGCGCTTCTTTTTCACCTAAAAGAATCACTGGAGATTCATTATCGCCAGATTTTGTTAAGTAGACATCTCCAACAATTTGGTCTAGATCTTCTCCGCCAACAGGTAAGATATATCTCAATGAAATCGTGTTGTACAAAGAGACAAGGCTATTGATATATCCAAGTTGTGTGCCATTCAATACTCTTCTGGTTAAATTTTCAACCGATGAAGGATAATCCTTTGGTTTTGCTCCAAACTTTCGATACGCCTCTCTCCAAGTTGCAATATGTGGATGCTCAATAACTGGCGTGTTACCTAACTTGCCTGAAAGTTCTGCTTCGGCTTGCCTGAGCATTTCGGTAATCTCAGGTTTGTTTTGTGAGTTATCAATATCATGCAAAATGACAACGCCCAAAAACGCGTCAGGAAATTCATCAAAGATTGTGTCTGCGATAATTAATTTCATTTTCAAGTCACTTGTTTATCCATTAACTCTGCCAAACCTTCATCTAACAAATTCAATCCTTCGTCCAATTGTTCTTCGGTTATCATCAATGGCGGGACAATAAATAAAATATTCTTGAAATTGAAAACATAGACTCCGTTTGAAATCATAAAGCTTTTCAATGCAGTTATATCCATTGGTTCTTTGGTATCTCTATTTTTCACCAACTCAATCGCAGAGAACATGCCGATGTAACGCGCATCTCCAATAGATGAATGTTTCGATTTCAATTCTTCGAGTCGCTCGCCTAAATGTTTTCCAACCTTTTTTGCATTTTCAAAAATCTTATCTTCTTCGTAAGCTTCAATTGTGGCAAGCGCGGCGGCGCAAGCAAGAGCATGTCCGTTATAAGTTAAACCTGCAAATAAAACTTTGTCGTCAAAAAACTTTGCAATTTTTTCACGCACAATCACTGCACCTAAAGGAACATAACCAGAAGTGATTCCTTTTGCTGTGGTAATAATATCGGGCACAGTATTCCAATTATTTACTGCAAACCATTCGCCTGTTCTGCCCCAACCGCTCATCACTTCATCTGAGATTAACAAGATTCCATATTTGTCACAGATTTCTCTCATGCGGGGCCAATATTCATCAGGCGGGATGATTAATCCATTTGTGCCTGTGACTCCTTCCAAGATGATTGCCGCGATCTGGTCTGGACCTTCATGCTGAATCACCTCTTCTACATGGTCAATGCATTGGCGTTTACAAGTATCTTTCGTCCAACCAAATGGACAGCGATAACAATATGGGTCAAGGAAATGAACGACTCCCGAAATTGCAGGTTCAGCAGGCAAACGCCGATAATCACCCGTTAAGGCAATCGCTCCATGCGTTGCGCCATGATACGAACGATAACGAGCTAGGATTTTATGTCTGCCCGTAAATTGACGTGCAATCTTGATGGCATTCTCATTCGCTTCGGCTCCGCCTAAGGTGAAAAATGTTTTTTTCAAGTCACCAGAAGTAATCTCTGACAGTTTTTTTCCAAGCAAGCCTCTCGGCTCAGTTGCCATGCCTGGGCTTGCAAAAGTTAATCTAGCCGCTTGGTCTTGAATCGCTTTGACCACTTTAGGATGTTGATGTCCAACATTTGTATTCACAAGTTGTGAAGCAAAGTCAAGGTATTTTTTTCCATCGGCATCCCAAAAATAAACACCCTCCGCTTTTGTCACAGGGATTGGATTCACTTGTCCCTGATTCGACCAAGAGAAAAATGTGTATTCCTTATTAAGGTCAATGATTTCTTTTGATGTTAGTTTTGTCATATATATCCTCGGTGGTCGAGTAGTCGCGCTCTTGTTCTTTGCGACATATCGAGACCACAAGTTTTGAATCAATATTTATTTACAATTTACTTCTGGTCTCGATACGTTCCTCGCTTTGCTCGGAACTACTCGACCAGCGGTTTATCATTTTATTTCTTCACTTCTTTAACAATCTCGGCATATACATTCAACGTCTCATCAACATCTGCATCTGAATGGGAATAAGACATAAACCACGGCTCGCGGGCATCATGGTCTGGCATAACACCTTTGGCAATCGCTTTTTCTGTTAATTCAAGATAAAGATTATGGTCACTCTTCGCCCAGTCTCGTTGACTTTTCACTTCATCAATATTCAATGAAAATGAAAACATGGCAGGGTAACCTGTCATCACCACAGGAATATCGTTTTCTTCAAAAATGTCTTTCAAACCATCCATCAAGCGTTGACCACGTTCTGCAATTGTTTTGAGAATCGGTTTTGTTTTTAATAAAGTCAATGTAGCATAAGCGCCTGCAATGCCGGGCTTGTTATTTGTATAGGTCCCGCCTTGCGCCACACCATGACCGATAATAGACATAATCTCTTTCTTCCCGCCAAATGCCGCAACAGGATACCCATTGCCGAGGGCTTTTGCATAAGTCACAAGGTCAGGGTTGAGGCGGTAATATTCTTGTGCGCCGCCGTTTGCGATTCTGAATCCAGTTTTGACTTCATCCAAAATAAAAACGCATCCATATTCTTCAGTCTTTTTGCGAATCAATTCTAAAAATCCATCTTGCGGATTAATCGCGGCGCAATTTCCCTGACATGGCTCTGTGATGACTGCCGCGATTTGTTCACCATAAGATTTCATCACACGTTCAAAACCCTCTGCATCATTAAACGGCAAAGTGATAATAAACTCGCGCATTGATTTTGGAATGCCCGATGATGCTGGCACAGGGATTGGACTACGAGCATTTCCATACGCTTCCACAGGCGCATACGTTGACCATAAAGTATGGTCGTGAAAACCATGATAATTGCCTTCAAACTTTAAAATTAAATCGCGCCCAGTATAGGCGCGAGCAGTTCGAATAGCGTGCATAGTGGCTTCAGTTCCCGAACACGCCATGCGAACCATTTCAATGGCAGGTGACATTTCCACAATCATTTCAGCAACAGAAACTTCAAGTTCGCCTGTCATTGCAAACAGAATTCCTTTTTGAATTTCTTCAATTACTTTAGCATCAACTTCATCATAAGCATGACCCAAAATAATGGGACCAAATGCCATACGATAATCAATATATTTTTTATCATCTACATCCCAAAGGTAAGCACCTTTGGCTTTTTGAACATATGGTGTAATCTCATCACCCCAAAAACGAAAATTAGAATTCACCCCCAATGGCAGAATTTTTTGTGCGCGTTTCTGTAATGCCTGCGTCTTTGAACCAAACATAAAATCTCCTCATCATCATTATGTCATTGCGAGCCACGCTCTTGCTTTATGTGGCGAAGCAATCTCGTCAAATAGAAGATTGCTTCGTCGCGCTAAAGCACTCCGTCGCAACGACATGCTTTATATAATTTCCTTCTCCGTAAACTCGTTAGCGATTCGTTCTGGCACTCGCCACTGATACACATCTTTCAAAATAATTGGCACAATCGAAGTTGTCGTCTTCCGCACACCGGGAACTTTTCGTATCACTTCTGTTACAAAATAATACACTTCCGATGTATCTTTCGCCACCACTTGAATACTGATGTCATTCTGCCCAATGCTACACGCCACATACGTCACATTTTCAAACGCCGCCATTTTTTTAGCAACTTCTAAAACTTTATCGGCTTCCACTTCCAACCACACATCCGCCTTGATATTAAGACCTAATGCTTCAGGACTAACCACCGCACTAATCTGAATCACACCCTCCTCAATCATTCGGTCAATACGGTAACGAATCGCCCGTTCAGAAATATCTCCCATACGACGAGACATCTCCGAAGCAGACATTCTGCCATCTTCCAACAACAAATTGACGATTTTTATATCTGTTTTGTCGAATTCATACATAGGATATATCTCAGCCTTCCGAAAGTTACGCGAATATACCTGATAGTGATTGTATCGTCAAGATGGATACCCCGCCTCCCTCTTCGGGGATCATTGATTCATAATCCTCAACTTTTATGTCCCCTGAGCGTTGGTCGAGTAGTTGCGAAGCAACATATCGAGACCACGGCGAAGGGTCTCTTAGATTATCGTAAAGATTCTTCGCCACAAAAAACAAGAACGTGGCTCAGAATGACAAAGTAATAAGATAAAATATTTTCTTATGACAAAAATCAAATCACCAGAAATCAACAAATCACAAATCATCAAAGCGAAAAATATTCAAATTGAATTGCCTGCTCAGCCTGTGAAATATTATCGGCACGGATGGCAGTCATGGTCTATGGCGGCGTGGACGGATGTAAAATCTTTGCCGATTCAAAAGCCTGCAATTTTTCATCCATTGCAAATTGATGTGGAATATGCGTATGAATCAAATCCGCATGGCTCGTGGTTGGGCGCAGTGGAATTTGCGGATGGAAAGATTCTTTTATTGGGAGCACTGTCTACGGATACACATGTGTTTCAGATTCAGAATCAACTTGAAGGTAAGAGTGAAGCGGATGAAGCCGAATGGTTCATCATGTCTGGGGATGAGAATCAAGTGTTTGATGAATACATCAAGCAATTAAAGATTCGTTTTGGTCATACAGAAAAAAATCATGTGCCGCGTGTGTGGTGTTCTTGGTATAGCCTGTACACGATGATTGATGAAGAAATTTTGTTCAAAACGTTTGACGCATTGGGCGATTTGCCGTTTGAAGTGTTGCAAGTGGATGATGGCTGGCAGAAAAAAATTGGGGATTGGGAAGTAAATGAAAAATTTCCGTCGGGCATGAAAGCATTGGCAGACAAAATAAAATCAACGGGCAGAACGGCTGGCTTGTGGCTCGCGCCGTTGATTGCAAGCAAAAAAAAAAAAAAATTTTTTTTAAATAAAAAATTGTTTTTTTAAAATAAAAAAAAAAAAAATTTT
>DQGV01000020.1 GCA_003524705.1 Anaerolineae bacterium
GAGCTACTTAGAAATATTTATCTCTTGCAAGGGCGATACGAAGAGGCATTAGTAAAGCACGACATGGTTATTAAGGAGGTCGCTCGCTATTCTAATAATCCAAGAATGAAGGAGTTAAAGGATATTAGAGGAATAATTGAAAAAGCAAGAGACTTGAATCTTGATCCCGCAATGCTGGAATATAAAAGCGGAATCGGGCAAAGTATCAATATAAAGGGTAGTCAATCAGTAGACACACTTTAGGGATTCACATTGTTAACAGTAGTTGTTAACACTTTTAATGGTAAATAGCGGTCAGATCTTTAGATTAGAGTATAATTCAGCTTATGTTTTTTTATTCGATTTCGTTCTTCCGCCTGCTGCGAATTGCTTTACCCTCATTGATAGTTCTTATGTTTTTACAAACTTATCTTCATGCGCAAGAGAACGTGGGCTCTATACCAACAAGCTCCATTCTAGAAAAGGTCGAAGAATTAGCAAACACGCCAGAAGCTAATATTGATCTTGAAAAAGAAATCTTTGAGCTTCTAAAGATTACTAATCGGGATTTGCTGGGTAAAGATATTGATATTCAAATTTATCAATCTCAAATTAGTGAGTTGGCACAGGAGTTAGCGGTTTATTTGGAAGGCGAGAGTGATCCTTACAAACGTATAAATAGAATGAATGAGTTTCTTTTTAAAGAAAAAAAGTTTTCAGCTGATTTTGGCAAAATCAACCCGAATGCACCGCTACTAACTTCTGTTCTTGATGGCAATCCTGGGATGTGTGACACGTTGTCACTCCTTTATCGATTGGTGGGATTGCGACTTGGAATGCCACTGGAAAGTATTTTTCTTACAAACCATACGTTTGTACGCTATGTCTCGAATGGTTTTGGCATCAATATCGAAGCAACTGATGCCTCAAAATCGTATAACGATGACTGGTATGTTGAACAGTTCAAGCTCTCTGGTTCTAAAACAGATTTTTTTTCTGTCCCTGGAGCCAAGGCAACTATTTTTGCTTATTTGATTAACCTTGGCGCCCATTATAGAACGCACGGTCGTCTTGATGATTCAATCGCAATCCACCGCAAGGTAGTCGATTTGTATCCAAATATATTTTTGGCTCACATCAATTTGGGGTGGGGCTACTTGGGTAAAAAAATGTTTGATGAGGCCATAAAGGAATATGAGGTCGCCTTGACTTTGTTTCCGAATGAATCTCTTGCTTGGCGTATGTTAGGAGCTGCGAGCGTTCAGAAAAATATGAAAACAGATGCAATAGCATATTTGGAGAAGGCGCTTGCTCTTAATAAAGATGATGAAGAGGCAAAAGATTATCTTCGTATTGCAAAACAGTTGCCGGATGCAAATCGTAAAGGGAGAGATTGGGGAATGGACTCATATTATAAAGAGCTGGGTATCGCTCCCAAGAGTAAAAAAATAAAGGAGGAGGTTGCAAATGAGAATCGACCAGTGGTCAACCAATGGTAATACGATGCATAGCAGAAAACTCATAACGCTTTTTTTTCTTGTGGCGGGGTGTATTTGCTTTGCAGGGCTTAGTGTGGCAAAAGATAATGATGTTGTTTACCAGTCAGGTGTCCATGAGAGCAAAGTGGGAAACGTGGATATAAATTATCTTTTTCAAAACTATGTTGGAACAATAGAAGCAGATAGGGCGTTAAAAGAGCGGGCAAGCGAAAAAGACGTTGTAAGAAATCAAATCAAAGAGCAAATCGAAGCTCTAAAAGCTCAGGCTGATGATAGCGATGCTTTGTATGAAAAGGTATCAGAGTTGAAGAAATATGATGATGAAACGCTTGCGTCGATTGCCGAAGAACGAAAAGTGGTTTTAGGGCAGATATTTCAGAAAATAAATTCATCTATATCAGAATATGGGCAAAGAGAAGGGTATTCAATTATTTATAATGCTGGCTCCCGAAAGAAAGGCAAGTCGATAACAAAAGATATTTTGAAGCTATTGAATAATTCATAAGATATTGTGATGCGCTTGGATACCCAGCGGTCTATTTGTTAACACTTTTGATGGCAAATAGCGGTTAAAAGTGAATGAAAAAAAGGGGGAGGGATGATTTCATTTTTAAGAAAATTTCTACCGAATCAAGATTTGAAAGTTGCATTTAAAAATGTAATGGAAATAAGGATGGGGGCGCCTTTTAATGGCGCAGATTTGGAGCTAACAGGTAGTTGGATTCCCGATCTTCCTCAGGGGGGATGGCAAGATTTAACAGCATGTAGTAGCGACAAACGATATGTAGGTCTTGTGCGCTGGGAGCATCTCGAAGGAAGTCCAAACTTCGTTGTTTACACAATTGATACCAAAAGGAAAGACTTCACAAAAGCTGATCGCGTAGCTGGCTGCTGCAAGAAAATATGGTGGGATGAAAATTCTCAGAAATTTGAATTTGATCGTTTTTTGTATGTAAAAACCAAATGAAGCCACAGAAATCTTGCTATTTGCTCTAGATGTCGCTTAGCAATTTTTGACTTAAGATCGGAA
>DQGV01000375.1 GCA_003524705.1 Anaerolineae bacterium
TGGCATGGTGCATTTTCGCCGTGAAAAATACGAGCCGCGCGGCGGACCTGATGGTGGTGATGGTGGCAAAGGCGGCGATTTAGTTTTTGAAGTGAAACCGATTCTCAATTCGCTTTCGCATTTTAAACCGAAACAAAAATTTGCGGCGAATGATGGAGTCAACGGCGGCGCCTCACAAATGACGGGAAAAAATGGCAAAGACCTCATCATTTACATACCCCCCGGCACTGTGATTTATGATGCCGAAACTGGTGCGTTGCTCGGGGATTTAACCGAAGCAGGTCAACGATTGATTGTATGCAAAGGTGGGCGTGGCGGACGTGGCAATCAACATTTTGCTACTTCACGAAATCAGGCACCCCGCACTGCTGAACGTGGTGAACCACATGAAGAAAAAGTGATTCGCCTCGAACTTAAGTTGATAGCGGATATTGGAATTATCGGTTTGCCGAACGCTGGGAAATCTACACTGCTTTCTGTGCTGACAAATGCCAAACCAAAAATTGGTGATTATCCATTTACAACATTAGAACCAAATCTAGGTGTTGCAAAATTGGATGATGAAACAACGGTTGTATTAGCAGATATTCCCGGACTTATTGAAGGCGCACATGAAGGTGCTGGTTTGGGACATGATTTTTTACGTCACATTCAACGCACACGTGTTTTGATTCACATGATAGACGGGTTATCTGAAGACCCACTTGCCGATTACAGTCAAATCAATACAGAGTTATCTTTGTTTGATACAAAACTCGGCAAAAAACCACAAGTTGTTGTGATTAATAAAATCGACCAGCCTGATGTGCAAGCAAAGTTAAAAGAAATCGAGTCTAGTTTCAAAAAGAAAAAAATAAACATCATCACGGCTTCGGCAATGGCAAGAAGTAATACGCGCGAGATTTTAGTGTCGGCTTATAAACTGTTGCAGGAATTGCCACCAGAAGAAACTGAGAAAGAAGCGTTACCCGTCTACAAACCAGAAGTGGATCCGAATCAATTTGAAATTAAACGTGAAGATGGTGATAAGTGGCGTGTGTATGGCGTAGCGATTGAACGTGCCGCTAAGATGACGTATTGGGAGCATCATGGTTCTGTGCGTCGTTTTCAACGCTTGATGGAAAAATTAGGCGTGGATAAATCTTTGCGTGAGGCTGGCGTGCAAGAGGGGCATACAGTTTTCATCGGTGATTTTGAATTGGAATGGCAGGATTAGCAGTTGGCGATTAAAGTATTATAAAAAACAACTCTCATTCTGAGAGTTGTTTTTTTATTGGAGATTGCTTCGTCATTGCTTTGCAACTCTTCGCAATGACATAAAGTTACTAATGATGATGCCCGCCACCTTCGTGGACGTGGCCATGGTCAAGTTCCTCATCACTTGGTTTGCGTAAAGCAACGACTTTGACATAAAAATTCAAAACTGCACCTGCCAAAGGATGATTGAAATCTAACTTAACAGTCTTATCATCAAAACTGGTTACATAAGCACCACGATGTTCGCCATCTTCATCTGTGATGTGTAACTCTAACCCTTCCTCTAATTTCATATCAGATGGAAATTCAGAGCGTGGCACATCCATAAAGGCTTCTTCATCAAATTCGCCGTAGCCATTAGCAGGTTGTACGGTTACTTCTTTGCTGTCACCAATTTTCATGCCCATCATTTCATTTTCTAAACCGGGGATGATGTTTCCGTACCCTGCTAAAAATTGCAATGGACCCGCTTCATCGGATGAATCCAACACTTGCCCATCTACAGTTAATTTGTATTCCATCGAAACGACAACGCCGTCTTCTACTTTTTCTATGCTCATTATCTTTTCCTTTTCTACATTTATCCGCCCATTGTACCAGTGAAAAGAGTTGAACGTCTCCCAATGCAACCTTAATTTATTGGGTTAAGCCTATTTATTATTTCGATTTAATCCAACTTTCGATTGATTAATAAATCCATCTCTCTTTTGATGACATCCAAATAAAAGTATTCTACACTTCCCTCATCAAAATATACTTGGAGGTATAAATGAATACTACAATTAATGAAAAAAGTACGGTTTGGAGAAGGATTGCAATTGTTAGCCTTCTATTGCTGGTGTTGGTTGGACCTAACTTTGGTCCACTTCCACACCTGTTTCGGGAAAGCTTATCTCTTGAAGGTTCTATCACAGGCGTTCTCATTTGGTTCTTGGTCGCTTTTCTAATCATTCTGGCAGTTGTATATAGAATGAATAAGAGCACGTCTATTGGTGAATTTCTCAAATCAAGTGGATTAGGTACACCTTCTGGAATCGGTGCAAACATCGCAGGATTAATCCTTGGAATATTATGGGCGCTTCTATTCCTATCCAGCATTTTGCAATTTGACCCAGATGCGAACTTAACTCAAATCAATGGCTTCCGTATTCTGACCGCATTATTGGCGGCGAGTGGTGCATTACTAGAAGATTTGATTACACGTAGCTTCATTATGAATCAATTGCATAAAATCGGTTCATCGAAATGGGCACAGGCTGTTGTTTCTGCTTTGATATTTGCAATCTATCATACAGTTTGGGGATTCAATCCCTTTTCATTTGTATTTAGTGTTGTGTATGGATTATTGCTGGGCGGATTGTTCTTATGGGGCAAGCGCAGTCTTACTCCAGTTATTCTCGGACACAGCCTCGTTGTACTCATTGCAGAACCCTTTGCAACGATGCTTATCTTCCTTGCACCAGGTGCTTAGTTAAACATTACCCTGCGATTTCCTGAACAAAACACCGTCAGATATCGCAGGGTATAATGCCAAAGTGATGAAAATGCAAAAAAGAAAAAAAACCGAAGCATGGGAACAATGGGATTGGGTATGGCACTTTTCTACCTATAGTTTTCTTATCTTGAACATCATATTTGTAAGCAATAGTGAATCAAGAATTGTAAACTTTCCAATCTTTCTTGTTCTTTCTATAGCATTAGGCTTATGGTACATCCCATTTGTAAATGTATCAACCTTACGTGTTTGGGAAAACCCTATACGTGGTGCACTTTATCTAATCCCAGGCTGGATAATCTGGGGCGGTTTAATCTCACTAGCCGCTGATTCACTTTTGTTGATAGGGATATTTTTTCCATTAATTTTTAGCCGATTCCCCATTCGATGGTCAATTGGGATAACCAGTTTTCAGACTTTGGGTCTGTATGTTCTATATATTATGTTTTATCCAACTGATAATTGGTTTGCAATGTTGATGATTATTCTAGGTCTGCTGATTATCTCAACACTCATTGGTGCTTTTATCACATCCATCATAAAACAAAGCGCAGAACGCCAACATCTTATTGATGAATTAACTCGGTCCCGAGCAAATTTGATGAAAGTTGAACGGGAAGCAGGTCGTCTGAATGAACGACAACGCCTCGCTCGTGACATTCATGATTCAGTTGCTCAACATTTTACATCTATCATCATGCATCTTTCTGCCGCAAAACACAGCAACCCAGAATTAGTTCAATCAGCAGTTCAACAGGCTGAAAACGCCGCACGTGAAGGGCTTAACGAAATTCGCAGAATCGTTTGGGATATGCAACCTGAACAATTTGAAAAGGCTTCTCTTGTTGAAGCAGTTGAAGAACTGGCGGCACGCTGGTCTGCAGAAAATAATATACAGGTTAAGATGAAAGTGACAGGTAACCCACGCAATCTCACGTCACCTACTGAAACGGCACTACTGCGCATTTCACAGGAAGCCATGCACAATATCAAGAAACATGCTCAAGCGAAAAACGTCAATATCACCTTTTCGTTTATGGAAGATATGTTTGTGATGGATATTGCCGATGATGGCAATGGTTTTGAACTTTCCAAAATCCAGAATGGTTTCGGAATGAAAACCATGCGAGACAGAGCAGAAGAATTGAGTGGAACATTAACCATAGAAAGTGAGCAAGGAACTGGAACTGCCATTGCTGTTTCAATTCCTATTGCAGAAAAAAATGACGATTAAGATAATTATTGCTGATGACCACACAGTTGTCCGTAGTGGATTGCGTGCATTACTATCTTCGCAATCAGATTTTGAAATAGTAGGTGAGGCTAAAAATGGCGAAGAGGCTGTCAAATTGGCAATTTCTCTCGTCACAGATTTAATTCTCATGGATTTGCAAATGCCCATTCTAGACGGCTTAGGTGCAATAAAATTGATTCGAGATAAGTTGCCAAAGGCAAATATTTTGGTGTTTACTACTTATGAAACAGATGCAG
>DQGV01000041.1:0-1587 GCA_003524705.1 Anaerolineae bacterium
GCTTCGGCTTCGCCTCGCAATGACATGATACTTAATGATATACTTTCAAAAAAATTATTTCGAGGCGAATTATGAAAGTAACTGTCTTACAAGAAAATTTAGCGCGTGGGTTAAGCATTGTTTCGCGTGCAGTTTCGCCGCGTACTACTTTACCTGTTTTATCAAACATCTTAATTGCAACCGATGAAGGTCGTTTACGGCTTTCTGCCACCAATTTGGAATTGGGGATTACATGTTGGATTCCTGCCCGCATTGACGAAAACGGTTCAACCACTGTTCCATCACGCACACTTTCAGATTTGGTGAACACTTTGCCCGGCGACCAAGTGCAATTAAATTTAGACATAAAAACTCAAAACCTGCATGTCAAGAGTGGCACCTCAAATAATGATATTAAGTGTATTGATGCGCAAGAATTTCCGCCTTTGCCAACACCTGAAATGAAAGACGCTATTCAATTAAATGTTGCTGATTTCAAAGAAATGTTTCATCAAGTGGCTTTTGCCGCTTCAACCGATGAAGCACGACCTGTTTTGATGGGCGTGTTGATGAATGTCGAAAAAGATAATGTCACAATGGCGGCGGCTGATGGTTTCCGTTTGTCGGTTCGCAAAGCACAACTTTCACAAAAAGTTTCTAACCCAATCAACATTATTATTCCAGCACGTGCATTAAATGAATTGGCACGTGTTGCTTCTGACCCTGAAGAACCAATTTATATGGTTGTGCCAAAAAGTCGTGGACAAGTTTTATTCCGTGTGAAAGATGTAGAAGTTGTTTCACAATTAATTGATGGCACATTTCCCGATTATCATCAAATCATTCCGCGCAATTACAAATCACGCACATTGGTCGCCACATCCACTTTGCTCAAAGCCTGCAAACAAGCCGAAATTTTTGCACGTGAAGGTTCAAACGTGGCTCGCCTTGATATCAAAGAATCAAAAGGTGATATGCAACCCAGCGAAGTTGAAATTTCTGCCACATCAGAAGAAACTGGAAAAAATGAAACTATCGTTGAAGCAACTGTTGATGGTGGCAGTGTGTTGATTGCGTTCAATGTTAAATTTTTACGCGAAGCACTTGAAGTTATCAGAACACCAAACGTCGCGCTTGAAACATCTGCGGCAAATGCGCCAGGTGTTATCAAACCAGTGGGTGATGATAATTTCTTGCATGTGATTATGCCAATGCACTTAGGATAAAAATAAAAAAGTCATGTGATGAACATGACTTTTTTGTTGAATATATTTCAGAACATTTGTTCTAATTGACTTTTCGCTTCTTTTTTTCTTTATAGTTGATTCTGCTTCCCCATCATTTTATCTAACTTCAACATCCTTATATCGCAAACAACACATGCAAAACAATGTCGGCAGAAAAATGTGCAATCATTGCAGATTCAATTCCGCGTGTTTGATACAACCATCCGAAAATGATCCCGCCAAGTGAATTCAATAAGATGATTCGAATCACAACCAATGCAGTCATTGCTGGGAATATCATTGCCGCTGTTGGTAAATGACCTAATCCAAATGCAATCGCGGCAAGAATGTTTGCAGTCCATAATACAGTTGTGTTTGCTTT
>DQGV01000041.1:1924-14937 GCA_003524705.1 Anaerolineae bacterium
TTGAAGTTCTTCACCAATGCCACCATAAAATGATGCTAAGAATCCTTGCCAAGCTGGTGGCTTGATATTTTCTGACATTGTGTTTATTGATTCACCTAAATCTTTTATCAACAAAGGTTGAAACACATACACATCTAAAACGATAATCAATACACCTGCAGTCAAACCTAAGATGATGCTGATTGGCAAAATGTTTTTTATTTTGTCACTGATAGATTCTTTATTCAACCATGCTTCGATTATCGGTGCGCCAAGCCCAATCCGATTTGCAAGTAATAAACCCAATGCAGTTAAGATGCCCAATATGATTGAACCTTGCACAATTTGAATGGCAAGTAAAGCAGGCAATGGAATGGGTAATTCCAAATTTTGTAGCATGTCACTTTGCAAAGTTAATGTGTATGGAATCACAGCCATTACACCGAATGTGCCTGCTAGCCATAAAATCAAAAATAGTTTCCAGTTAAAAGGTTTTGTCATTTCATTCTCCATGTTTCATGTGAAACATTATCCATAATTCATTTGCGGCATAGAACGTTTACGAATCGTTTCGCGGGTGAGTGGACGTTTGGCAATCACATGAATGTTATTGTGATTTTCAAAAACAGTTGCACTGACAACTTCCCAACCTTCTTCACCCCAGTGATTCAAGGTTTCTTGCACTTCTTCTATTTTGAAACCAGACCAAAATTTGCCAAAGGTTTCTGCGCGATATTCCCATTTTTCAAATTCGTTTGACATCGTATTTCTCCTATATGTTTCATGTGAAACATTGGATAAGGACACGGCATTGCCGTGTCCTTATCTTTATTATACTTTGGTTTCATTACGATATAAAACGTAAGAGTAAATCACCAAAAACAAAACTGAAACCATCAGTGGCATAAAGAACAACCAGAAGGCTGTCAGCCCGCCGAAGAAACTTCCAATGAAGGCTAAGGCTCCCACAAGCATGAACAGGTTGCCCCCAATTTGATGCGTTTTGTCCCACACAGAATCACTCGAAAGCGTCCATGGAGTCCGAATGCCGATGAAGAAATTCCGTTTGGCTTGTTTGAGCATGTAGCCAATGAAGAAAAACAGCACGCCGAAAGCAGGGAGCAATGCCATGCTGAATCTAAAGTTTTGATAACCAAGATTCCAAACAAGTGTGATGGCGTGAATGTACAACATAAAACCGATAATCAACACGATGAATAAGTTGAAAGCACCGCGGAATTGTTCGATGTTTGCTTTGAGTGGGTCAATGTTTGGAAGTACGATAAACAAGCCGAACATTCCTAGCGTGACCAAAGGCATTAAGAACACGCCCCAGAATTTTGAGGTGAAACCATCGGCTTCATCGTTGACATTCCAATGGGATGCCATTTGCTCAGGCAATTGATTCCATAACAGTAAGCCTGCTATGAGTCCAATTGCGATGAGTGTTAGTACAAGAATAATTGTGGTTTTTGTTTTCATTTTATTTTCCTTTCTTTATGTTTCATGTGAAACAGTTATTCCTTCGGCAAATTATTTTGTGCCATCGAAACCATACCGCTGACACCGCCAAGATTCATTGTATCCACCGCGGAGCTGGGCACAATCACCAACGCGCCTTTTTCTTTCAAACCTTCAAACAACATATTCATCGCGCGTAAGTGCAAAGCGGTTGGATTGTTGATATATGCTTGTGAAGCCTCAGCAAATGATGCCGCAATTTGCTTTTCAGATTCACCTAAAATCACACGTGCCTGACGTTCACGCTCGGCTTGCGCTTGACGAGACATCGCATCTTCCAAATCTTGCGGAATAACAATATCTCGAATTTCAACTGATTGAACTGTCACACCCCAAGGTGTTGTGCGTTCATCAATCACGGCTTGTAATTCTTGGTCAATCGAACTACGACCAATCAAAATATCTGCCAACATTTTTTTGCCGATAATGTCACGCAATGCAGTTTGTGCCGCCCAATCTACTGCGGCGCGATAATCTTCAACTTCCAACGCGGCTTTTTCAGCATCCCACACAACCCAAAACAAAACTGCATCCACATCCACTGGCACTGTGTCTTTCGTCAAAGTTTTTTGTGCGGCGAATGGTGAAACCATCACACGATGATCAATCCATGTGGCAATCGTATCTACAATCGGAACAATCCAAAACAAACCTGGTCCTTTCAAACCAGTAAATTTTCCGAGTCGCAACACAATTGCTTTTTCCCATTGCGATGCAACTTTCAACGCAAACAAAATATATGTGGCGATGATGGTCCATACAGAAACCCATGTGCCAAGAATTGCGTCTGAATATTTTCCATCACCAATCACAGCGCCTAACACTGCAATCAAAAGCAACACACCAAACAATGTGCCTGCAATTGGCGGAATGTGTTGGTCATTTTGTTTTTTGCTGATTGATTTTAAACTTCTTAGATTCATTTCGACATTCTCCTTTTTTATAAATCTTTCGCTTCTTTTTTGACTTTCAACCTGTCTCTCACCATTTGACTTATATCTTGCGCCGAAAATCCTAAACGTTCTGCTTCATTGATAAATCTTTCTGTCAACGCAATCAGTGACTCACGCTTCAACTTTTCTGTCACTTTTTGTGATGGCACTTCAGTGATGTATGTGCCGCGACCTTGTTGTGTGGAAATGATTCGTGCTTCATCCAACATCCGATACGCCCGTGCAATCGTATTGAAGTTAACTCTTAATTCTTCAGCCAATGCTCGTACTGTTGGCAACTGGTCGCCTGGTTTTAGAATTCCATTCACAAGTTGACTTTGTACTTGTTCCACTATCTGTGTGTAAATAGGAATGTGCGAATAGAAATCAAGCTGAAGGGTAAGTTTTTTGTTAACCATATGCCTCTGTAAATTGTACTAATTGTATCATTGTATGAATTGTAGCACTTAAAGATTTTTTGTCAAGTTAAATAAAAAAGCGTTCAATTGAACGCTTTTATTTCAGTATTTTATTTTGCCTTATTGCTTTCCCCAACCTTTTGATTCCCTCTTCAATATCTTCCACAGGTTGAGATGCAAAATTAAGGCGAAGCCATTCTTTGCCGTCTTTATCATCGATAAAGAAAAAATTGCCAGGCACAAACGAAATACCTTCTTTACAAGCCAAAGGCAATAATTCATCTGCATACATTTTTTCGGGCAATCGCAACCAGATAAATAATCCGCCACTGGGAATATCAAACGAAAATTTGGATGGTAAATATTTTTTAATTGCTTCTACCATCACATCTCGTCTTTTGCGAAAAATTTGACTAGAACGATGTAAGTAAGTTTGATATCGACCAACTGTCACATAGGCATCTAATGCTCGTTGAATCAGAGTCGATGTCGCCAAGTCACTGAGGCGTTTGAAGTTGAGCAAACTGTCATAGACAGGTCCATCTGCCACAATGAATCCAACCCGCAAGCCAGGCATTAACATCTTAGAAAAAGTGCCAACGTAAATGACCTGTCCATTTGAATCTAGTGCTTTCAACGAAGGTTGAGCATGACCTTCATAACGTAAATCGCCAACAAAATCATCTTCCAAAATTGGAACGTTATATTTTTCTGCCAACAAAATTAACTCACGGCGTCGCGGACTGCTCAAACAAGTTCCTGTTGGGTTATGAAAATTGGGAATCGTATAAATCAACTTAGGATGATGTTGCTGTAAAAGTTTTTCCAACTTTTCTACTTGCATGCCTTGACTATCCATTGGAATGCCTATGATTTGAAAACCCAAAGCGCGGAATAAATCGATAGCGACAGAGTAGGTTGGGTTTTCAACCAAGATAATGTCATTGGGTTTTAGCAAAACCTGCGCAACCAAAAATATAGCTTGTTGTGAACCAGCCGTAATTAAAATGCTTTCCGAATTTGTTTGTAATCCCTGACTTGCAAGAATATGAACAATACCTTCTCTTAAAGGTGCATATCCACTGCGTTCGCCATATTCCAATGCGGCGATTTGATCACGGCGCATAACAGTCTGTAAAATTTTACGAAATTCTTCCGATGGGAATTGACGTGTGTCACTAATGCCACTAGCAAAACTAATTGGGTTTGGATGCCCCGCATTTTGCAACATTTCATCAATAGAATCTAAATTCGTGTTTGATTCTTGAAACCGAAAATTTTGTTGCCACAATGGCAAAGATGAATCTATATTGTTTTTTGAAGCTTTTGGAATCAAAGAGTGTGGCAAAACATACGTTCCGCTTCCCATACGAGAAAATACCAAACCTTCGGCTTCTAATAATGAATACGCATTTTCAATTGTGGCGCGGTTGACTCCCAAATCATTTGCGAGTTGACGATATGCTGGTAAACGTGTGTCTGCTGTCAACTTGCCAGAAAGAATCGCATTTCGCAGATAGTTTCCAATCTGCTCATAAAGTGGCGTATCACTTTCACGGTCAAGTGGGATGCGCATTTTTTCTCTCCAAAATCATATTGGCATGGTGAATATATCATCAGGCAGGCTTTAAAAATAGAGGCAATTCTCAAAAAATGAGATTCATAAGAAAAATTGGACGGGTATTTAATCAGATTTATTGGCTCTTAACGTAGTCCAATTTCAGTCTAAAATTAGCAATACATAAAAAGTTTTTATTAGGAGTAAAAATTATGGAAGCAAAAACTGGAACATGGACTGAGAAAAAAGGCTTGGCTCAAATGTTGAAAGGCGGCGTCATCATGGATGTGGTGAATGCAGAACAAGCCAAAATTGCGGAAGATGCTGGCGCGTGTGCAGTAATGGCACTAGAACGCGTCCCTGCTGACATTCGTGCGGATGGTGGTGTGGCAAGAATGTCAGACCCTGACATGATTTTGAAGATTATGGATGCAGTCACGATTCCTGTGATGGCAAAATGTCGCATCGGTCATTTCGTGGAAGCTCAGATTCTTGAATCTATTGGCGTTGATTACATTGATGAATCTGAAGTGTTAACTCCAGCCGATGAAGAACATCACATTTTGAAACATAATTTCAAAGTGCCGTTTGTTTGTGGTTGTCGCAACATTGGTGAAGCACTTCGTAGAATCGGTGAAGGCGCGGCAATGATTCGCACAAAGGGTGAAGCAGGTACAGGCGACGTAGTCGAAGCGGTTCGTCATGCACGTTCAGTAGTAGGTGCCATTAAACAAATCCAAAATATGGATGATGAAGAGTTGATGACGTTCGCTAAAAACAATGGCGCGCCTTATGAATTAATCAAAGAAGTAAAAACTTTAGGTCGTATGCCTGTGGTTAATTTTGCGGCGGGTGGCGTTGCAACTCCAGCGGATGCGGCTTTGATGATGCAACTCGGTGTGGATGGTGTCTTTGTGGGTTCTGGTATTTTCAAATCTGGTGACCCTGCTAAACGTGCCGCCGCGATTGTTAAATCTGTGACACATTATCAAGATGCTTCTATATTGGCAGAAGTCAGCAAGAATCTTGGTGAGGCAATGGTTGGACGTAATGCCGCTCAAATGCCAGAAGCGGAGAAGTTGGCTGTAAGAGGTTGGTAATTATTAGCATTCAGCCGTCAGCGATTAGCAATTAGCTAAAAGCTGATGGCTGAGTGCTGAAAGCTGAATTATGAAAATAGGTGTATTAGCACTGCAAGGCGATTTTGCAGAACATATTTCTATGCTGAAAAAAATCGGTGTGGAGACAGCGGAAGTGCGTTTGCCAAAACATTTGGATGGATTAGATGGCTTGATTATGCCCGGCGGAGAATCCACAACGATTGGCAAACTGGCAGTTGCTTATGATTTGATGAAGCCATTACAAGAATTTGGAAAGTCAAAAGCAATTTGGGGAACTTGTGCCGGCGCAATTTTTCTTTCAAAAGATATCGGTCGTGACCAGCCTTTGCTGGGTTTGATGAATATCAAAGTGCAAAGAAATGCATTTGGCCGTCAAGTGGATTCGTTTGAAACAGATTTAGAAATTGATGAGTTGTATAAAGCCACTGGCACAGAACATCCATACCATGCAGTGTTTATCCGCGCGCCGATTATTGAATCGGTGAGTGGAAAGGCAAAAGTGCTGAGTCAACTTGAAGATGGAAGAATCGTCGCGGCACAAGAAGGGCATTTGTTGGCAACTTCGTTTCATCCTGAACTGACAGATGATACAAGATTTCACGAATATTTCATTTCCCTAGCATCTTAACAATAAATGAGTGTGGATTTCCACACTCATTTATAATTAACGGCATGTCTGTCCGTTCTCTGGATTTTTTAGACCTTCCAACGATTGCTCGCTATCGAAATGATGTTTTGACTCTCGATAGTGCGCGAGCATTGACTCGCGGGCATCCGCTGGGGGCGATGGGATTGTTGGCATACATTAATCCAGCACGACATTTGTATGCGGCAATTTCAAATGGCGGAGATTCTACATTACTAGGCGGAATTATCCACACACGCGGCGAGACGTTTGCAAAATTATTGTATTTAGCACCATCATCACATTTGAGTGACCCACAATTGCCTGAATTAATTGAGCATCTCACTAAACAAGCGGGTGAATGGAAAGCATTTCACATTTTGGCTGAAATTGACGAAACCAATCAGGTCTTTCCGGCGTTAAGAATGTCAGGCTTCTCCGTCTATGCTTGGCAAAGGCTGTGGGATGTGACTCAAGTTGAGGTAGCAAGAGCAGGCATCCCCTTAAGTTGGAAGCGTGTGCAGTCGGTCAATTTGCCAGCGATTCAAAGTTTGCACTATCATATCGTGCCGCAGTTGTTACATCCTGTTGAACCAGCACCGAATCGTGCCGTTGGTTTTGTGCATCAAGAAATGAAGAGTTATGCAAACATTACTTCGGGCATGTATGGTATTGTGATTACGCCGTTGATTCATCCTGATGAAGATGAGGTGGAAGAAAAAATTATTTCGTTGTTGGCGAATTTTCAAAATCGCGGCAATCGAAAAATATATTTGAATGTTCGCTCATATCAAACATGGTTGGAACCTGCCTTAGAAGATTTAGGCGCGAAAGCATCACAACGGCAAGCGGTGATGGTGAAACATTTAGCACGTATCATAAAAGATGGCAAACCTGCCAAAGTGATTCCATCAAATGCGGGTGTGCAACCTTCGAGTATGAGTAGGATGGAAGTAGATGAGTAATTGGTCTCAGTTTAATTTTGGAAAAACAATTGGCGCTGTGAATGATGGCGGTATGATTTTGTTTGATGAACAATATACCGACCTTGCTCGCATTACTTTGAAACGCAGTAAAGAATTTGTTTCGGTTTCGTTAAATATTTTTGGTTGGATGGACCATACCAGATTTTTTAATTCGGATACCGATGCTCAACGTGAATATCGTGCTATGCGTGCTTCTGTAAAAGATATTTTAGATTTAATTTATAACGATGCAAGTGATTTGAAAATTTGGGAAGCAATTTCAGAATTTGTGAGGCGATTTCCATAGAATATTTTTAAACACAAAGGACACGAAGTACACAAATTTTAAAACATTAGAGGTTTTCCTTTGTGACCTTTGTGTCCTTCGTGTTTAATTTTTTGGAGAATGTATATATGTTGAAAGCATTGATTTTTGATTTTGATGGTTTGATTCTTGATACCGAAACACCTGAAGTAACTGTTTGGCAAAACATTTATAAAGAATATGGATTTGAATTGCCTGTACATGAGTGGGAAAAAACTGTGGGCGGATATGGCATTTCGACGTTTAATGCGGCGGAGCATCTCACGCTTCTTTCTGCGGGGAAAGTTGATTCTGTTTCCTCGAATCTTCGTTACCGCCAAGAATCGGATGCGATTATCCATGCCAGTGATATTTTGCCCGGCGTCATGGATTTGATTCACTCTGCCAAATCGAATGGACTTAAAGTGGCAATTGGTTCTAGTTCTCCACATTCATGGGTTGATTCACATACCAAACGACTCGGCATTTATGATTTATTTGATTGCATTATTTGTCAGGATGATGTTGAAAAAGGAAAAACAAAGCCTCATCCAGATATTTATTTGAAGGCATTGGAAAAGTTACAAGTGACGAGTAACGAGGCAGTGGTATTTGAGGATTCTCCAAATGGAGTGTTAGCCTCTCAACGTGCTGGAATCTTCGTTGTTGCTGTTCCAAATGGATTAACCAAGCAAATGAATGTGCAAGGTGATTTGACAGTTTCTTCTTTAGCAGAATTGACATTGCAAGACTTAATGGCAAAATTAGCAAATGCCTAAAAAAGAGAGTAAAAATTTTTTTTCACCACCGAGACCACAGAGTTCACAGAGAAAGCAAGAAAAAAACTCTGTGGTCTTTGTGTTCTCTGTGGTTAAATCTTTGTCTTTGATTTTATTCTTTGGTTTATCTGCCTGTGCGAATCAAAATCCCACGCAAGTCCAAATTCCTGCTACATCAATAGCTATACCAACTACATTTCCAATCCGAACGCCTGAAATTATTTCAATTGAAAATAGCCCACTGAAAAATTCGATTATCACTTCTGGTGATTACTTAATCCGCCAGCAATTGCCGAACGGAGAATTGGCATATCAAGTAAACATTTTGAATGATGATAGAGCATACGCATCTTCTGATATTCGTTTGATGTCTGGGACTGGCGCGCTCTATACGATTTGTAGAGTTTCTAGTGATTCAAAATATTGCGCCTCAGCAGATTTGGCATTGAATCATTACCTTGAAAATTTAATCAGTAATCCTGAGCATTTTACAGGCACTTGTTTTTATGCAAATGGAATTTGTCCATTGGGTGGGGCAACCTCAACCATTGATGCAATTTATAAACGTTGGCAAGCCACTGGTGATTTCACGCTCGAAGATAAAAATTTAATTTCCATAGCCATTGATTCAGGATATTTTATTGTCTCCATGCGAAAGCCTGAAGGTGGCTTTTATCATTCCTTTGACCCGCATTTTGAAGGTACAGCTGATGCGGATTATTTCGTCACAACTTTTAACGGTGAAAGTTTATATGCTTTGTTACAACTCTATGAAATGACCGAAAATGTTTTTTGGTTAGACCAAGCCCGCGAAATCAATGCTTTTATGATTACGCAACCTGTCAGCGAAGATTATGCACATGCGTATGCCTTTTCAATGCTTGCTCGTTTGGATGAATTAAATCAAGAAGATATTGCGTATGCCACTGAAATTGCAAATGTGATGATTGCTGGTCAAGTTCGCTCATTGAACCCGATTAATTCTAGTATTTCTACGGCGACAAAAATAGAAGCGCTTGCATCTATTGCACAAGCATTTTATTTATCCGATGTTGAACATGCTTGGCTTGAACGTGAAATCAATACGTTTATTACATTTGTATCCGCAAGGCAAATTCCAGATAGCAATTGTGGCTTTGAAATTTCTTATAACATATATGAAAAATATGAAGGCGGAATCTTTAGCACTTGTGAAGACCCGTCGATTCGTATTGACGGCGTAGCACATTGGATTAACGGAATCACGACATTTTTAGAATATAAGAGTATGATTGGGACAAAATAATTTTATGTAGGGGCGAGGTATGCCTCGCCCCTACGATTGTATAAAAGGAGAAACAAAATGAGCATCGGAAAAATAAAATGGCAAAGCATCGTCTCACAATATGCCCACCCAGATACATGGCGCAGTTTATGGCAAGTATTCAATTCAGTCATTCCGTTTTTTGTATTATGGTATCTTGCATATCGCAGTCTTGAAATTGGATATTGGTTGACATTTTTATTGACCATTCCCGCGGCAGGATTCATGGTACGCATGTTCATCATCTTTCATGATTGTTGCCACGGTTCTTTCTTTAAAAGTCAACTTGCGAATAACCGCTTAGGCTTATTACTCGGGGTAGCAGTGTGGACTCCCTACTTCCACTGGAAACATTCCCATGCCATTCATCACGCTACCGCCGGAGATTTAGATAGACGCGGCATTGGCGATGTGTACACAATGACAGTCGAAGAATATATCGCCGCCCCATGGTATAAAAAAATTGGTTATCGCATTATGCGTAATCCGATTATCCTTTTTACAGTTGGTGCATTAATTGTTTTTGTTTTCACGCATCGCTTTTGGGAAAAAGATGTGGCTGGTAAACGCGAAAAGAACAGCGTGATATGGACGAATATTGCTTTGTTAGGTTTTGTCGGTTGGACGATTTACCACATCGGCTGGCAAGCCTATTTGTTGGTTGAAATTCCGATTTTGCTCATGGCATGTGGCACTGGCGTTTGGTTATTTTATGTACAACATAACTTTGAACCCACATATTGGGAAAGACATCGAGATTGGGAATTCTTCAAAGCCGGTATGGATGGCAGTTCATTTTATAAATTGCCCAAAATCTTCCAATGGTTTACTGGCAATATTGGCTTTCATCACATTCACCATTTGAGCCCAAAGATTCCAAATTACAAATTAGAAGAATGTCACAATGAAAATCCCATCTTCCAAATTGAACCGCTGACGTTCAAAGACAGTTTGAAATCTTTATACTTCCGTTTGTGGGATGAAAAAGAAAAAATGTTAGTGGGTTGGAATGCTGTCAAAAAATATAAAATGCAAATGCAAAAAGATAATCCTTAAAGAAAAAAAGGACTGGCTTCAAAAGCCAGTCTTTTTTATTTATACAGCCTTTTCTCGCAACACCGAACTGATGTAATCCATAATTGAAACGACAATCGCAATTGCAATCATCTGTGCACTGGCGGCACGATAGTTCAACAAGTTAATGTTTTGTTGTAACAAGAAACCGATACCACCACCACCGACAAAACCAATGATTGTTGACATACGCACGTTAATATCCCAACGATACATAGTATATGAAATATAAGGCGGAATAATTTGTGGCACCACTGCATAGATAATCGTCTGCAAACGATTCGCACCTGTAGCGGTAATCGCTTCTAATGGACCGGGTTGAATGCTTTCCACTTGTTCTGAATACAATTTTGCTAAACTCACAATGGTATGTAAGCCAAGAGCAATCACACCTGCAAATGGACCAATGCCCACAGCAATCACGAACACAATCGCCATCACTAATGCTTCGACAGAACGAAGTGTATTCAAAATCGTGCGAGTGATGGTGTAAATCACTAAGCCAATTGGCAATGTATCTTTTGGTTTTGTGAAAATGGCTAACAATATTCCAAGCAATCCGCCAACAAGCATTGGACCCCAGAAGGTTAATTCAGGTCTGCCAAGTTGATATAACCATTCTACTAACCAGCCAATCAAACCAAATACAGTAGCACCGGCTAAAGCAGATGAAATGATATTCAAGGTTTTCACTGTACCGGCACTTAAACGTTCACTAACACGCTGACCAATTTTCCCGAGGAAATTGCTCAACACACCACCTGCGGCTAATGCCCCAATCACTGGAATGGAAACACGTAAAATATCGCTTGCTTGAACAAGAAAGCTTCCTAAAAATCCGAATGAACTCAAACCAGATTCTATTGATAAGCCTATATTTGTTCCTAAGCCGGCAAATTGATACAAGCCAAAGAAACTGATGAGGGTCACAATCAACAAGACTCCCAGACGAGTGAAGCGAACAGAACTTGATGGCACAGATACATCATCTTGCGGCAAAGCCCAACGGACTCCAAACGATACAAGTATCGGCACAAGAATCACACTAAGGATGTTGATTAAAAGATTTGTTGAAATTGGTGATGTAAAGTTATTAATCAAATTCACTACATAAACACCAATGGCAATGCCGAGGGGCCAGCCTAATGTTGAAAGTGAAATACTTGCTAAAGGACTGCGAACAGGTTTCATCAAGTTGCGCGCCGCAATAAAACTTAATGGGATTGCAAGAATCGTTCCGACAGTTGTGGCAAGCAATGCTAAGAAAACTGTCTCGATGATTTTGTCCCACGTATCTTTTGCTGTTTGAGTAAATCTTGGAGCACCAATATTTCGTGACATTGTGGCGCGGATAAATTGCGCCTCTTCACTCGGGCGGTCTGGTAGCACAAACTCAACAGAGAAATACCCGTCGGCATTTGCTTCGGTTGAGAGATTTCCAATTTCCACAATGTTGGTTGGGTCACTACCCGGAATAAAACGCAAAGGTCCGCTGGAGTATGGATAGAAGTTAAAGCCTTCAACTTTTACAGTTTCACCGGGTTCTGCACAGGCTGGCGTAATGGTTACATACGGTTGAGACATATCAGGTTCAGCAACAACTGCACCACCTTCTGGGCATGTGACAAATACAGGCGCATTAAAAAGTTGAGTCTCTTTTTCGTATTCAAAAAATGACGGTTGAAATAGTGCTCGCGTCACGCGCACAAGGCTTTGTTGTCTTTGTTCACTGCGTAATTCTTCAAGGTTTACTTGTGTTACGTCAAAACCATACGCATAGATGATGATAACGGCTATTACAAGTAACCCGATTCCTAAAGAACGAAATGGAGAAGCTTTTTTATTGTCTTTCATGGGTTAGCCTACCCTTTCTGCATCACGCCCATAAATGTCTTTGAATTTTTGGTCATCAATTTCATTGGGTAACCCTTCAAATACAAGTTGACCTTGATTCAAAGCGATGACACGGTCTGCATATTTATGTACAAGGTCTAAGAAGTGTAAACTGCATAAAACAGTTACGCCATCGGTTTTATTAATTTCTTCAAGATGTTTCATAATGCTGTGTGCAAGAACAGGGTCTAAACTTGCTACGGGTTCGTCAGCGAGAATCATGTTGGGGTCTTGCATGAGGGCACGTGCAATGCCGACACGTTGTTGTTGACCGCCGCTTAATTCATCCGCCCGATGGTCGGCTTTATCGGCAATGCCAACGCGTTCTAGTTGTTTGATGGCTTTTTCTATATCTTCTTTTGGAAAGCGGTTGATTAAACTCCAAGCGGGGTTTACATAACCAAGCCTGCCGCCTAAGACGTTGGTAATCACTTTTGAACGGTGTACCAAGTTGAAGTGTTGAAAGACCATGCCGATTTTACGTCTGATGCGGCGCATTTCTTCTGGTGTGGCGGCGGTGATGTCTTCTCCATCCCAAAG
>DQGV01000041.1:15194-15433 GCA_003524705.1 Anaerolineae bacterium
GATTTACCAGAACCGCTGAGACCGATAACCGCTAGAAATTGCCCTTTGGGTACTTCAAAGGAAACATTATCCAGTGCTTTGACTCCCCCGTCGTATATCTTTGTTAGGTTTTTTACTTGGAGCATGTTGGCTTCTCGCAATCTTTTGATTTGAATTCCTGCAAGACGGTTTATTGATTATCCCCAATTATAAAGTAAAAAATTTTGAATAATAACAATTTGGGGCAGTGATGAATTCAT
>DQGV01000335.1 GCA_003524705.1 Anaerolineae bacterium
AACAACAATTGGGATTTGTACGTCCTCAATGTTGAGACAGGTACTGAATATCAACTGACCGATTCGCCGACAGATGAAACCTTCCCGGCTTGGTCACCAAACGGAAAACAAATTGCCTTCCTTTCTAACGAAGATGGCGCAACAGATTTACACGTGATTGATTTGGAAACTGGAGAAATCACGCGCCTGACTGTGGACGGCAAAACCAACAATGCAACTTGGTCTCCTGAAGGTGATAGGATTGCTTACCAATCTGAACGCAATGGCAACCTTGATATCTATAGCTATGATTTCAATGAGGACAAGGAATACCGTGTGACTGATTACGAAGGTATTGACTCTGGTCCAACTTGGGATTGTGGTGGCACAAACTTAGCCTTTACATCCTTACGTGATGGTGATGCCAATGTGTTCCAAGTATTCTGGCAAGGTGGCGGAGCAAGCAATATGACCATTGACCCTGCCACAGATAAATGGTCTCAATGGCGACCTTCCAATGATGTATCGAGTACTGGTTACTAAAAGATATATCTAAGTGAATTAAAACTCCCCGATTTATCAAAATCGGGGAGTTTTCTTGAGCCTAGCCATGATACGCTACTCGTTGGTATAATCCGCCCGCTTATAAAAATTATTCAAGGAAAGAAAAACGCATGATAGATGTAAATGAACTTCGCAAAGGGGTCACATTTGAATTAGATGGAAACCTCTACAAAGTGATTGACTACAGTCACAACAAAACTGGACGTGGCAACGCCACCATTCGCGTCAAGGCTCGTAACTTGTTGACCGGGGCAAACATTGAACGAACTTTTAATTCAGGTTTATCCGTACAAGATGTCAGTTTAGATTTCGCCAACGTCTCTTATTTATATAACGATGGCGATATGTATTACTTCATGGATAATAAAACCTTTGAACAGCCTGCCATCAAAAAAGAATCATTGGGTGATAGTGCTCAATTTCTCAGCGAAGGCATGGAAGTTAAATTAACTTTCTACAAAGGCGAAGCCATTGATATTGAAATGCCCACCTCAGTAGATTTGAAAGTTGTGGAAGCTGAAATGGCAATTCGTGGCGATACTGCAACGGGCGTTACCAAAAAAGTCACTACTGAAACTGGTGTGGTTGTACAATGCCCGAACTTCGTCAATGTGGGTGACACCATCCGCGTAGACACTCGCACAGGCGAATACGTCACACGTGTATAAGTTATGAAGACTCCTGCTGGTAAAGAATGCTCGCACTTTTATGGTGATTACTTTCGCGGCAAAAACATTGAAGAATGCCGTTTATTAAAAGTGCAAGGTCAAACATGGTCTCGTGATTTATGTAAAACATGTATTGTGCCTGAAATTGCGCGCGCCAATTCTTGTCAGCATTTGCAATTGAATGTCGTTGTTGCACGTCCACTTGCGTTTCTGTTTCAAAAAAGAGTGCAAGTGAGTGCATTTTGTGAAAAAGTAAAACGCGGCGTGGATGAACCACATATCGGCTGTGGGGAATGTCATGCATTGCCGTTCAAATTTGAAGTGAAAGAATAAAAGTAAAACGTCCCGCAGGTTTTTATAAATCGTCAGGTTTATCTACTAAACCTGTGGGACGATGCTTAATTAAACATGACCTTAACTTTATTATTAGATTTAGACGATACCTTACTCAATACCAATTTACAAAGTTTTGTACCAGCGTATTTTCAAGCATTAGCAAATGAACTTGCGCCACAAATTACACCAACGCTTATGTTTCGCGCGTTAATTGCTGGCACACAAAAAATGAATGAAAGCACAGATTTCACAAAAACATTGCGTGAAATTTTTGATGAAGAGTTTTACCCGCAAATTGATGTGGAACGCGGCAAACTTGATTCTGCTATTGAAAATTTTTACGAAAATATCTTCCCAACCTTACAAAATTTAACTTCACCAAAAGCAGGCGCGAAAGAATTTGTAGAATGGGCATTCACAAAAAAATTTCACATTGCAATTGCAACCGACCCACTTTTGCCAACCAAAGCCACGCATCATCGTTTGCGTTGGGCGGGCTTTCAACCTGAACAATTTGAAATTGTCTCTACCTACGAAAATTTTCATTTTTCAAAAACATACCCCGCTTATTATGCTGAGGTGTTGGGAATGATGGGATGGAGTGATAACTCTATTCTGATGGTAGGCAATGATGTGGATAGAGACATCCTCCCTGCAAAAAGGTTGGGGCTGAAAACTTTTCTTGTAGATGTAGAACCCGCCTCCACGTCTAAGGGAGAAGCGGATTCAGCAGGGTCATTATCAGATTTACGCCTGTGGCTTGAGTCTATCAATCTGACAGAATTGACTCCAAATTTCAAATCAAAAGATTCTGTTTTGGCAATTTTATCTTCTACGCCTGCGGTCTTAAATAGCCTGTTATTAAATTTAGATTCTGATTCATGGTCTCGCAAAACAGATAAAGATGATTGGAATTTAATCGAATTGATTTGTCACTTAAGAGATACAGAACGCGAAATTCATTCTATGCAACTTAAATTATTTAATGGGCATGAAGAACCATTTATCCCAAGACCTGATACAGGTGTGTGGGCGAGCCAGCGTGATTATTTACACGAAAATGGACGACAGGCTTTACAAGAATTTAACATTGCTAGAAAAGAAACAATTGACTTTTTACAAAAAATATCAGACGAAGCCTGGAATCGAAAAGCACGCCATGCCATTTTTGGACCAACCAACTTTTTAGAAGTGGTCAGCTTTATGGCAGACCACGACCGTTTGCATATTCAACAAACATGGGATGTGTTGAAAAAATTGTAATTTTGTGGCGTGTCGAACTGGAAAAATGAGGGTTAATCAATTAGGTTAATGCTTTGAAGGAGTAAAACAATACATGAGAAAACGAGTTGTAGTAACAGGCATGGGTTGTATTAGCCCTGTTGGAAATAATGTAAAAGATACTTGGGATGCTTTGCTGGCGGGAAAATCTGGTGCTGGCTTAATTACTCAATTTGATGCAAGCAATCATAAAACAAAGTTTGCCGCCGAAGTAAAAAACTTTGACGGTGTGGCATTTTTTGGCGTGAAAGAAGCCCGCAAGTTAGACCGTTTTGCTCAACTTGGGTTAGCGGCGGCACATGAAGCCTTAGAACAATCAGGCTTGAAAATTGATGAATCGAATCGTGACCGTATCGGAATTTTTATTGGCTCTGGCATTGGTGGGATTAACATTATTATTGAACAATATGAATTGATGAAACAACGTGGACCAGAGCGTGTCAGTCCATTCTTAATTCCGATGATGATTCCTGATTCTGTTGCTGGGAATCTTGCCATTCGCGTTGGCGCACGCGGACCGAACATGTCTATGGCGACGGCTTGTGCAACAGGCACAAATGCTTTAGGTGAGGCGGCAGAGACGATTCGACGTGGCGCGGCAGATGTGATGATTGCCGGTGCTTCTGAAGCGGCGATTAATTCACTTGCATTTGCAGGTATGAATACGATGACGGCACTATCTACTCGGAACGATGATTATCTGCATGCTTCTCGTCCATTTGATAAAAACCGTGATGGTTTTATGATGGGTGAAGGGGCAGGCATTATGATTTTAGAGTCACTTGAACATGCTCAGGCTCGTGGCGCAAATATCATTTGTGAATTTACGGGTTATGGCACATCGGATGATGCACATCATATTTCAGCCCCAGCCGATAATGGTGCGGGTGCGGCACTTTCGATGAAATGGGCATTGGAAGATGCAAATTTCAAACCTGCTGATATTCAATATATTAATGCGCATGGCACGTCAACTCAATTGAATGATAAAAGTGAAACCGCCGCAATTAAAACTGTATTTGGAGAACAGGCTTATAACATCCCCGTTTCTTCTACAAAATCAATGACGGGGCATTTGTTGGGTGCATCTGGTGCAGTAGAAGCGATTGTTGGGGCGTTGGTCATTCAACAGGGTGTCATCCCAGCTACCATCAATTATGAAACGCCTGACCCTGCATGTGATTTGGATTATGTTCCCAATCAATCACGCAATGCCAAAGTAGATGCAATCATGTCTAATTCATTTGGCTTTGGCGGACATAACGCCACGTTAATTCTTAGTCGCTATCAATAAAGGAGCCTCATGCCTTACGCACACATCACAGGCTGGGGAATATCCGTCCCAGAGCCTGTACTAACAAATGATGATATTTCAAAAATGGTGGATACTAACGATGAATGGATTCGTGAACGCACAGGCATTCGTGAACGCCACATTGCACGCGAAGACCAATTTCCATCCACGCTAGGGGTTGAAGCGGCGATTAAAGCATTGAAGGTAGCCAACATTGCACCTACCGAAATTGATTTAATTATATGCACTAGTTCATCACCAGAATATATTTGGCCCCCCACAGCCTGTTTAATCCAAGACCAAATTGGTGCCACGAAAGCCGGTGCATTTGACTTGCAAGGCGTTTGCACCGGTTTTATCTATGCTACCAACATGGCGGCGCAATCCATTCGCAGTGGTTCAATAAAAAATGCTTTGGTGATTGGTACTGAAACTTTATCGCGCTTTATCAATTGGAAAGATAGAAGCACATGTATTTTATTTGGTGATGGGGCAGGGGCGTTTGTGTTACAAGCCAGTGAAACTCCGGGCGGAATCTTATCTGCTGTGATGCGCTCTGACGGTTCAGGCGCAGATTCGTTGATATTAAAAGGCGGTGGTTCACGCTACCCAGCCAGTGAAACAACATTGGTTGAGAATAAGCACTATGTTGAAATGGATGGCAAAGCAGTATTTCGTTTTGCGACGCGGGTGATGGGGCAAGCCGCCAAAGAAGCCTTAGAAAAAGCAGGTATGACCACGGATGACATTCAATGGATTGTTCCGCACCAAGCCAATTACCGCATTATTGAAACAGCCGCAAAATATCTCAAAATGTCACTTGATAAGTTTGTTATCAATGTGGATAGATATGGAAATACATCTACTGCCTCAATTCCAATTGCTACAGTGGAAGCGGTAGAAAAGGGCATGATTAAAAACGGAGACAAAATAGTGCTAGTCGGTTTCGGTGGCGGATTAACATGGGGCGCGTTAGTCGCCGAATGGACTGGACCTGTACCTTCTAAACGTAATGTTTACCCAGAACAATATCGTTTCTTTGCACGTTTACGCTCATTGGCTCGTCGGGCTTTCCGTTATCTCGAAGGTTTATTCTCTCGACGCGAGTTGTAAGAGAACGCCTCGCGCTTTATGTCATAGCCACAGAGAACCTAGAGATTTTGAGAATCTTTCTCAGAGGTCTCTGCTAAGTTTTTTACACTACAAATCTCTAACCATTTTTTCATTGACTCGTGGTACGATTCAATTTGAAAATTAATTAAGGAGTATGGAATGTTTGGTTTACCACGCGGTTCAGAATGGATTATTATCCTCGTTATTGTGATTTTGCTTTTCGGTCCTGGTCGCATCGGAAAAATTGCAAGCGAATTAGGCAGAAGCATCAAATCATTTCGTGAAGGCTTAGGCAATAAAGAAGAAGAAACAACCGATAAGACCGAAACCGAAGAAACAAAATAAACAAAAGGCTCTCGTTTGAGAGCCTTTTGTTTTTAGTAATCAAATTCTTTTACGTCTCTATCTTTCAACATTAACATCGTAAACTTCTCATGATTTTTTGGTGAACCAATTGTCTTCCATGAACCGATAATAGATTTTTCATTCTTTGATTGATGGTGCTCATAGATTTGTAACGAGCAATCCGCAAGGGCTTCCTCAATTTTTTCAACTTTCTTGAGGTCTTTCGCACCAACTACAATTCTATAAGAACGTGCTTCGCGTAAACGGTCAATCACAATTTCAAAGCGTGGGAAAATCACCAACACCAAAATGGTAACGCCTGTTGCGGTTAATACAAAATACAACTCGCCTGCACCAATCCCCATACCTAATGCCGCCGCTAGCCAAATTGTTGCGGCGGTTGTCAACCCTGCTACACGTCCGCCTTCGCGGATGATGGCACCAGCACCTAAGAAACCAATACCTGTGACAATATTTGCGGCAATACGGGTTTGCGTATTTTCAGGGTCTAACAACAAAGAAAAAATTGTAAACAATGTTGAACCTAACGTAATCAAAATAATTGTGCGAAACCCTGCGGCTTTATCTTGATATTCTCGTTCTGCGCCGATAATTCCACCCACCAAAACTGCCATACCAATCTTAATTAAATTTTCTACTAAATCTAAATTTGTTTCCATAGTTCCTCTTAAGAATTTAATTGCTCAACCAACTTTTCAATTTTTGTTGTCGGTTGCTTGCACACAAAACCTTCGCACACATAAGCCGTTGCTTGATTTTGAAGCATAATTCTATCATTTAATAACGCAGGGGCATTTTCTTTAATTGGATATGATGAACAAGCCATGATGATATTCGGGCGATATTCAGATTGGATAATTTTTTTCAGCACCTCAAAATTTTCTTCGCCCGCTTCGCCGATAAGGGCAACCTGCTTCATGGTTCCTGATACATTCTCCACGCTTGATAACCATCTCGCAAATCCAAGCGGATATCGCAAAGTAAAACTTGTAATCAATGAAAGTGATTTCTCTGCTAAATCCCGATACTTTCCTTCACCTGTATATTCCGCCATTTTGACCAAAGCTTCACATGCCAATGAATTTCCGCATGGCGTAGCATTATCTTGCACATCTTTTGGTCTGATTAATAAATTTTCACCATCATTGGGTGTGTCAAAAAATCCGCCAGATTCATCTGAAAATTTTTCTATCATTTCATCTGTTAATTCTTTGGCTGAGACAAACCATTTATTATCAAAATCAGTTTGATACAGTTCGAGCAGACCTAAAATCAAAGCGGCATAATCTTCAAGAAAAACTTCGTTTGTCGTTTTGCTATCCCGCCAAGCGCGGACTAATTTTCCATTTGGTCTTAAATTCGAGAGCAAAAACTCCGCATTGCGCGTAGCCAATTGATAATATATGGAATCAACTAGCAAGCTAGTTGATTTTTCAGAATACGGAAGCGAGCTTCCTGACTCCAAATTAAAAACTCTCGCGGCTTCTGCAAAGCCTGCCAGCATGAGACCATTCCATGCGGTGAGGACTTTATCATCCGTGCCGGGGCGAATGCGTAAGTCACGCACAGATAAAAGCTTGACGTGAGATTCTGCCAACTTGACAGGAACAGTTTCCACGTCAAGTTTGAAGCGGGCGGAGAGAGAGGAATCATCTAAGACGCGCTGTAAAATAGTTTTATCTTCCCAATTTCCCTTGGCAGTGATTCCATACGCCGCTTCAAAAAAATCATAATCATCTTTTAAAATATTTTTTATCTCATCTTGAGTCCAAACA
>DQGV01000417.1 GCA_003524705.1 Anaerolineae bacterium
CGTCTTTTGAATTGACTTGAATATCGCGCCAATAATGTTCGGGTAAGTTAAATTCGCCTGTCATACTCAGCCTTGTAATGAAGTTGCCCCAATGTGAGGCGCAGAAATTATACCTTACCTTGCAAAAGATGAGAACAGATGTAAGAATTCACATCGCTCTTTCATCAATTTCTCAACTTTCTCAAGTACATTTGAACGAATTAAATTTAGAGGAAAAAAGATGAAAAAAATCCTAGTGCCAACTTTATTGATAGCCATAATTATTTCCGCTTGTGCCACAGCAACAGAAACGCCTCTTCCTACGGTGGAAGTTGTTTCGCCAACTGATACATCTGCCCCACTTGAAGCAACTGCCACCGCGACAGAAACAACTGTCCCTACGCTTGAAGCGGTATTACCAACAGAAACATCAATCCCTCAAAATACATCAAGCAATGTCAGTTTTGCAAATCAAGTTTTGCCAGTTCTTCAAACTTACTGTGTTGAATGTCATGGCGGAATCCGCACCCGCGAAGGATTAAACATGACCAGTTATGATGCGCTCATGGCAGGCTCATTCAATGGAGCAGTTGTCATACCCGGTAGTGCAAATGATAGTTTAACAGTACAGCTAATAGCCGCAGGTGAAATGCCCGAACGCGGACCTGCTGTTTCAAGTGCCGAGTTACAACTCATCATTGATTGGATTAATCAAGGCGCACAAAATAATTAACCAGAAATTGTAGGGCGGGTTTATAACCCGCCTTTTTTATTTAATTTAATCTTTTGCTTTATAATGGCTTTACACAACGAGCAAACAATGGACTCAAACCAATTCCCTACACCCATGATTCAGCCACAAAGAGATTCACAAACATTTAACTATTATAAGTTTCCAGATGTCTCCTTCTCGCAAGACGACCCAACCACGCCACAAGGAATTAATTTTTCAAAGATGAAAACATTAACGCATGGTGTCATCATTCGTGCGGGTCAAAACTTGTGGGAAGATAACGAATTTAAAATTTCATGGGCAAATGCCAAACAAGCTGGTTTATCTCGTGGTTCTTATTGGTTTTATGACAGTCGTGCCAACCCCAAACGTCAAGCCGAAAAATGGGTAGAAGTGATGGGCAACGATTTAGGTGAAATGGAAATGTGGTGTGACTTTGAAGATAGGTATGGTGGACAATTTACTGGTTGGCGACATTGGTTTGATTTTATGGAACGCTTACGTCAGTTAGTTCCTCAAAAACAACTTGGGGTTTACACAGGTTATTATTACTGGCAAGAGTTTGCCGCAGGGATTAGTTATTTTGGAAAATACCCGCTATGGATTGCATGGTACAACCCTGAACTTCCACGCATTCCGCCGATTTGGGATGATTGGCTATATTGGCAATTTACAGATAATGGTGATGGGACTTTATACGGTGTTGAAAGCCTCAACATTGACTTAAATTATTTCAACGGCACAGAAGCGGATTTCTTAGCGCGTTATCCAAACTCACAAGTGCAAGCAACATTGGTTGCAACCTTCGGAAATGTAAAAGTGGAATATAGGAAAGTAAATTAGGAGATTAACATGGCTCAATATAGCATGACCCCTATTAGCAATGGAACTAGATTACGAACAGACCATAACACATTTGCAAGTACTATCACATCGTACAATCGCGGGCAACTGATTGTGGGAGATGAAGTTTGGGAAGCGCTAGCAGATGGACCCGAAGTAAGACGCGGTGATAAATGGTTACACGTCACCTCTGTAGATGGCGTCAATATTGTGGATAGAGGTTGGATGGCATATATCCACAAAGGTGTTCCAATATGCAACAATTTTCAACAAATTCCAGACCCTGACCCAGACCCCACACCAATTTTTCCTGAGTCATTTATTTTGACAGACCCAAGCGGTGCACGAGCGGAATATGTTTTTGTGAGGGTAATTGAAGAATAAGGACGATAAAACTCGGAGGTTTTGAAAACCTCCGAGTTCTTATTTAAGATACGTTCGTTCCAAACAATCTTCCGACTAAGAATGTTGCTATCATGGCAACCAAACCCCAAAAGGTAACACGCAAAGCACCGACCCAAATGTTTGAGCCGCCTGTGTTTGAGGCTAACATGCCCATGCCTGCTAAGAAGAATAGTGAGCTAATCATCACAATTGGGATAATTAAATTCATTGGCGAAAGTAACACAGCCAACAAAGGCAACGCCGCACCTAAAGCGAAAGTTAATGCCGAAGTCCATGCCGCCTGAAAGGGTCGAGCTGTGTGAACTTCTGTTAATCCAAGTTCGTCACGAGCATGTGCTGTCAATGCATCATGCTTCATCAATTGGTCTGCAACTTGTTTTGCAAGCGCAGGTTCAAGTCCGCGTTCGATGTAAATATTGGTTAATTCTTTGTGTTCACCCACATGGTCATCTTCAAGTTCTTTTTTCTCGCGAGCCAAATCTGCTTTTTCAGTGTCGGCTTGTGAGCTGACCGAAACATACTCCCCCGCCGCCATAGACATTGCACCTGCAACTAAACCTGCAATGCCAGCCAGTAACACATCTCCGCGCACAGCGTTTGCGGCGGCAACCCCAACCACCAAACTTGCAGTGGAGACAATTCCGTCATTAGCACCTAATACTGCCGCGCGTAACCATCCGATTCGAGTTGAATAATGCAATTCTTTTCTAGGCATAATACATCCTCCGCATTGATGATACCCTAAAATAAAAACTCGGAAGTCTTGAAGACTTCCGAGTTTTGTTTAAGCAAGTTGCATTAACTCAACTGCTTTCTTTTCTATTTCTGCAATTCCAAGTATATGTTCTCTTATTCCTTCACGAAATTGAACAACTTGCGATTCTGTCATCGGGAATTTCTTTGTAATGTCTGCTTCAATCTTTTTCAAACGCGTGTTGATTTTTTCAATTTCATCGCGTCCATCTTCGCCTTGTTCTGCGAATAATTTATGTTTTTGAAGCAATAATTTTTTCACTTCACCGAATGGGGCAACGCTTGAAGGCAAAATTGCATCTGCAAAATCTAACCATTTTTTATGACTCAATCGAAATTGCTTTGCCGCTTCTTTCAAAGATTTTTTATCTAACAGCATAGATGCTTCATCTAAAAAGTCGGCATATAAATCACGTTCAGCACCATCACTTGCCCAAAAACAATTAATCCATACAAACATGCCAGGCGGGTTAAACTTCCCTTCCGAAAAACCTGCTAAAACATTATATAACTTTACACCAGCAGGAAACATCCGCTCCCAACTTTGTTTGTTGCGTTTGTTCACCAACATCTCGGCTAAATGTTCATAAGCGGCAAATCCAAAATTGTGGCGCGCGCCTTTGGGTGGTTTGTCTGTAAATAAAGATGCACATTGCCAAATCCCCTTTTGAACCGCGGCAACCAGTTTTGATGTCTGCGGTGAAGCGATTGTAATTAATCGAAATTTATCATCTTTGACTCTCCCTCGCGCTTTCGTCAACGCTTCTATCTTGACCCGAAACGGTTTCGCCGACCGATCAGCAATCAACGCCTCATCATCTTCAATGCCATATACCACAATCGGAATCATGTTCCAATACGCGGCTGGGTTTTTATGCGTGTACGGCAAACTATATTCATCCGCCCGCACAATGGCAGGGTTGCCAGTGGCTAAAGCCTCAACCAAATTCTTTTCGGCAATGTTTGCTTTTGTCGTTTGATACACTTGTTGCTCAACGCCTAAGCGTTCAAGCATCGTTTGAAATGGGTCAAATGTATTGCGTGCCAAAATTGCCACATGCGGCAAATGACCTTTGTATTCAAAGGTGAAATATCCAAACGTGATGCCACCACTGACGCCCAACAAAAACGCCTCAGTAAACGGTTTACCTGTGTGTGGCGCGTGCACATTTTGCAACGCCAAAGCATTTTGCACACTGCCTGTTTCGTAATGTCGCCCTGCAAATTGAGTTATTTTTTTGTTCATGGTTCACTCCTATTCTTGATTTCGGCAGTATACAAGTAGTTTGTTGAAAATCTAGAAATTAGGGATATAGTCGGCACTTTGGGGTTTAAGTACAATAATTTTTATCATAATTATCTAGTATATTGACATCTTCTTCTCACACAAGTATACTGATTTCCATGAAGTCTACGCGAGATAAGATTTTACAAACCCTGTTGAAGAAACCAAAATCAACTATCAACGAAATGGCAGAGGCGGTGGGGATCAATCCAATTTCTGTGCGCCATCATCTTACCAATTTACAAATGGAAGGGTTGGTTGAGGCGCAAGAAGAACGTCATGGAGTGGGTCGCCCGCGTTTGGTGTATTTATTAACTGCGGAAGGAATGGAAAGATTTCCTACTCGTTATTTAAGATTGACAAACCGCCTCATCGCGCAAATGAAAGAAACTCTACCAGCGCCGGCAGTTAGCCAACTCTTCGGGCAGATTGCAGAAGATTTAGTCAGCCAATATGCAAATGATGTGAAGGGACTAAGTATGGAAGCACGCTTAGACTTCGTCAAAGATTTGTTGGCGCAAGAAGGGTTTACAGTGGAATGGGAAAAGAAAGACGATTCTTATCAAATTCACGAAATTTCTTGCCCGTATTATCAAATTGGAATTGCACATCCAGAAGTTTGTACCGTTGACCAAACGTTAATTTCCAAAATGTTGGCATTGCCAGTGAATAGAGTGCAATGTATTTTAGATGGCAGTGCCCATTGTACGTATGTAGTACAACAGTCAAAAAATAAGTAAAAGAGGAACTATGAGCGAAGAATCTGAAATCAAAGAAATTCAGTGGACAATCCATTCCACTCATCCAGACATGGTCAAATCAGCGCGTGAAAAACTCGGCGAAGTCGTTGACCCTGAAATTGGTATGACCATTATTCAATTAGGTTTGATTCGAGATGTCATCATTGAAAACAACATGGCACGAATCAAAATGATTCTGACCACACCATTTTGCCCGTATGGACCAGCCATGATTGAAATGACCAAAGCTAAAGCAGTCGAAGGCTTGAACATGCCTGTTACTATCGAAATGGGCATGGAAATGTGGGACTTCTCTATGATGGAAGACCCCTCAGCATTAGACTGGGGCATGTACGCTTAATACTCAAAAAATAAAAACGGATGGCGGGTTTTTAGCCCGCCATTTTTATTTAATGCTATTTTTCTGCAACGAGATTCTGTGAGTGTGCCAGTATAATAATCAAAGCAGGAGTTCACTTATGAATAGCCTACAAAAATTGATTATGCAAGAAATTGAAACCCTTGAAGATATGCGTTTATTTGATGTGTTGGGATTTATCCGCTATTTAAAAATGGAGAAATCGGCCAAGCCAAAGGAAATTGAAAAATGGTTTGAAGAGGTTTCTAAAACGATTCATGCGCGCAAAGAAGAGTTAGGCATCACTCCTGAACAAATTGAGAAGCGAAAGTAATCTCCTAGCCCAAATGGGTGAAAATCTTTTCCAACACACATGATACAATCCCAAAAATGACAACCATACGCACGCCTGCACGCATCATCCCTCGCGCTTTTCCCGGTATCAAACCGGATGAAGTGCAAGAGATTATTATCAACAGCCAAATCAAAACTTACCCAGCCGATACAGTTCTCTGCAAAGAAGATGCGGTTGAACATACGTTTTATATGATTCTCGAAGGGGATTTTGAAGTTACGAAACTTATCAATAATGCAGAAAAAAGATTATTGAAGACTTTATCAGCCGGAGATTTCTTCGGTGAAATGGCATTGATTCATAATGCGCCACGTGCCGCGACAGTTAAGTCCTTGACGAGTGCTGTTGTTTTGGAATTAGACAAACCCGGCTTCGATCGTGTACTTAAGAAAAGCCCAAGCGTAGCAATGGCGATGGTGGCAGAAATCAGCAATCGCCTGAGACAAAATGACGCGCTTGCGATTGAAGACTTAAGACTCCGCGCCTCTGAATTAGCAGACGCATATCAAAAACTTGCTGAACAAGATTTAGCCCGCAGAGAATTTTTAACCAGCATTGCACATGAATTACGAACCCCATTAATGGTTGCTAGTGGTTATTTGCACGCCTTAAAAAAAGGGATGCTCTCTGGCGAGCAATTAAATTCAACAGTTGAAACTGTCAGCCGTAATGTTGACCAAATTGTGAACCTAACCAATGATATTCTTTTCTTACAAGAAATGGATTTGGTCTTGCCAGATTTTCAAGCGGTCAACATGGCTAGCATTATTGAAAATGTAATAAAGAAATATGAAGCCAAAGCAAAAGCACGCAGTGTTGCCTTGCGAACAAAAGGAAATATTCATGTTGCCCCAGTGCAAGGTGATGAGCCTTCGCTTGAAAGGGCTGTCACTGCTTTGGTAGATAACGCTATTAAATTTAGCCCGCCAAATGGTTCTGTTGAAATTCGTTTAACAGAAGAAGCCAAGCATGTCAAAATCAGTGTGCAAGATTATGGCATCGGCATTGCACCAGAGATTCGCCCGCGTATCTTTGACCGCTTCTTCCATACCGATAAAATTAATGATGATGAAGAACTTTACAGTGGCTTAGGCATTGGACTTTCGATTACACGTCAAGTCATTCAACAACATCGTGGCACCATTGAAGTTGAAAGCCAACCCGGAAAAGGAAGCACCTTTATTATTTCATTATTGAAATGGCAATAATGAAATTTGGAGATTCTCATGTTCAAGCGAAATAAACTATATTTTATTTTGATCATTGGTTTAATAACTACTTTTGCCTGTAGCTTAACTAGCCCCTTAGAAAATATTCCCTCAGCAGATTCAAGCATCCCCGAAGAATCAGAAGCGGTTGTCATCGAAGGCTTGTGTGACAATCCAATTTATCCAGTTAAACAAAATGCTACATGGACATATTTCAATACGGGTGGACCCAGTGGAGATTTTTCATACACAGATACAATCACTGAAGTTCGCTCAGATGGCTTTACATTGACAACTACTTTTGACAATCTCACTCGCACACAAGAATGGGCTTGTGAAACAGGTGGGTTGAAAGCACTTGAATATGGTGGTGGCTCTGCGGCTATCACTACCCAAAGTGCAAATATGGAATTTAACACACTGCAAGTGACTGGTATTAGTTTGCCAAAAGAAATTGTGCCCGGTATGCAATGGTTATACAGCCTGACACTCGAAGGTACAACCACCATGCCCGACGGTTCACAAACAAATTCAAACGGGACATTTTCTGTCACTATGCAAGAGGTGGGAAATGAAACCATCACTGTTCCTGCTGGCACATTTGAAACTATAAAATTTCAATCAACCACCACAATGGATATTGTCGGCGAATTTCAAGGCATTCAAGTCCCCATGCAAATTACAGGTTCAACGATTACATGGTTTGCGGCGGGTGTAGGTCAAGTAAAATCAATCAGCAATTCAGATTTTGGCGGTACACCGTTTACACTCACCACCGAATTGCAATCATATAATATTCCCTAAGAAAAAATAATTTTCAATGAATCGTTTTCATAAAACGACCTTCCAGAAAATGGCGGGTCGTTTTGATTCATAGACTCAATTTTATTTAAGATGATTGGCAAATCTTCTACCACAGGCAGATGAATAAGCGCTTCTTTCTTAACCCATTCTGCTTTGCCTTCGTTCGACTCTTTGATTTCGCCTTGAGCATTTTCCCCGCAAATGATGAACAAACAGATTCCGATTTCATTCACATCAACAATCACAGTGCCACATAACCACAAATCAGCAGTGATGCCTGCTTCTTCAAATAATTCTCTTTTTGCGGCAGTGATGACATCTTCTCCACGTTCTATATGACCGCCCAATCCGTTATATTTCCCAGCCCATAATTTTTTAGTCGGCGCACCTTTCATCAATAAATACTCATCCCCGCGGCGGATGAGTATCATCGTGCGGGGAATGAGCATGTATCTATCGTTTGTTATTTTCTGGTCAGAACTTGGCATTCAAAATTGTTTTAGTCAGCTAAGTCACTGACATCTTCAGCGGCAACATCTTGTTTGACATAATCTTCAAATTTGGGAGCAACTTTTACAGGCTTGATATATTTATCTGTATATTGTTTGGTATCTTTTACACCAAGCAAATTGAACAATTTATCAAATTGTGCTTCCCAAGCATTTATTAATTTTGTTTTGTCATCTTCTGGCAAAGCATAAGATTGGGCTTTGAATGGACCAATTGCATTCTTACGAGTCTTGTAATAGAACTGTTCATCGGTCATGCCGGGTTTGCGTTCGTTTGCAAAATTAGCATCTAACCAAGCATACATTTCTTGTTTGAAATCAGCAGGGACATTGTCAAAGAACATGGTGGTGAAATTTGTAGCAAGATGAACTTCAATTGCTTCGTTTTGCACAAACTTGTTAAAGTTTTCTTCAGGCACTGTTGAGGCACCATGTTGAACTGTTCCGCCCATGCCATATTCTTTGCGACCAATGCGACTCAAATCACGCAGAACGTCAAAAGCAATGGTCACTTCGGCGAGAGAACCATCTGCAAGGACTGTGCCACCATGAGATGTACCTGTCAGCACGCTGATTTTGCTCAAACCTGCTTTATTGGGAGCAATTTCTTTTAGATGCGCGTTGAATCCGTTCATATAAGCACGTAATTCAAATTCATTTGAATTTGTAGTTCCTACTTCTCCAATTTCACCGCCGATTGAAATCGTAACGCCTGCGGGTTCATTATCACGGATGAATTTTGAAAGTTCTGCTGAAAGTTTGCTATTCAATGCTTGTTGTTCTTCTACGGTTGGTAAATGAATATCTACCAATGTAGATGTATCTACATCAATGTTGTAAAAACCTGCCGCAATTGATTCTGTACAGAGGTCACGCACGGCTTGTAATTCTGCTTCGGGATTTGTCTGATATTTTTTTGCAGAGACTTGGAAGTGGTCACCTTGAACAAAGACGGGTCCGACAAATCCTTCGGCGATGGCGGCGGCGAGAATATTGGTCACATATTCGGATGGGCGTTGGGCACTATAACTCATTTCAGAACGAGCCAATTCAAAAATAAAAGCGCCGCCGTTAATCTTAAGCGCGGCGCGGAACATAGCCCGTGCGGCATGATACGACAATGCTCTTAAGTTAAAGGCTGGGGTAGTGAAGGTCATTGGCACTTCTTCACGTCCACGAGCCATGTAAAGGTCGTGAATGGATGCGGGGATGATGCCCATGTCTAAGGCGGCGCATCGGATGAGGTAGCGAGACCAGCCTGCACTTAAGTCTGAGGCGAGGGCTGAACGTTCAACGAGTTTGCCGACATTTTTTCTGAATTTGTTTGCGTCTAAAACTTTTACGGTTGTCCCTTCTACTGATACACTGTTTTCAACCAGTGTGAGTAATTCATTGACGTGATTCGACATAACAATCTCCTAATAAAAAAATGATAATTTGATTATATCGCTGATAGTATAAATAAGTAAACTTTTTAACGATATAATTACAAGCAACAATTTGAAATATTCAGCGTATATCTTTGGCAGGAGGCTCCCATGAGCGATTTTTTTGAAAAAGTAAGTAGTCAGGTTGACCCGTTCAAGAAACTGGTTTCATATATTCCCGGTTTCGGCGGATATGTTGAGCGACAGAATCGCCGCGACGCAGATGCACTCTTGCGCGAAACTGTGGCACGCCGCTTTGAAGAGCAATGGAGTCGCATCTCCAATTTGCAAGCGGAACTCGTCAGCAATGGCATGATTAAATATGTTGATGATGTAGAAAAAGCCGCGTTAGCATTGCGCACTTTCATTGACAAAATTAAAACAGCGGCACGCGGATATTCTGGTTTGTTTGATGCGGTCAAAATCAATGAAGCCGAGTTGGAAAAAATTTATCAATTCGATGCCGCCTTTTTTGATTTAGGCGACCAAGTAAAAAGTGGAATTGATAATTTAGAAGCCAGCATGAGCGATGAAGAAGCATTGCCCGCCGCGATTCGCAATGTGACCACTTTAGCACGTTTGGCTGTGGAAACATTTGAACGCCGTTCTGAAGTTGTGACAGGAAGCAATTAGATTTTTTGTAGGGGCACGATATATCGTGCCCCTACGGATAATTTTATGTGGCATGAATATATCAATGCAACCTCAACCGATGAGGTGATACACATCCTCGCCGAAAAGCGTGAACGCGCACGCGTGATTGCTGGCGGTACAGATTTGATTCTTGAACTTGAACGTGGTCTTCGCAAAGGGGTGGATACTTTAATTGATGTAACTCGCATTTCTCAACTGAAAAATATTTATTTAGATGAAGACGATGTCATTCATCTTGGTGCGTTGGTCACACACAATGACTGCGCGTCTGATTCATTGATTCGCAAACGCGCTTATCCATTATCACGTGCGGCGTGGGAAGTTGGCGCACCACAGATTCGTAATCGTGGCACGATTGCAGGAAACTTAATCACAGGTTCACCTGCCAACGATACGATAACTCCGTTAATGGCATTAGGTGCGAGTGTTACACTGCTTTCAAAAAATGGTGAGAGAACAATTCCACTCAAACAATTTTATACGGGCGTTCGTAAAACAGTCATGCAACCTGATGAAATGCTGGTGGATATTTCTTTCCCCGCTATGACAAAATCCCAACGCGGAGCATTTATCAAGTTAGCATTGAGGCGTGCGCAAGCGATTTCTTTGGTGGACGTCGCGCTTCTTCTCGACTTCAAAGCTGATACTGTTAAGTCAGCATCTATCACACTTGGGGCAGTGACTCCAATCATTGCACATGCTGAACAAGCAGAAAAGTTTTTGGTCGGCAAAAAATTGACTGACAAAAATATTTTACAAGCAGCCGAACTTGCAGTGGAATCCGCTGCACCGATTGATGACGTGCGTGGTTCAGCAAGTTATCGCCGCGAAATGGTAAAAGTGACCGTGAAACGTGGCTTGACCATGATTCGTGATGAAAAGCAAGAATCAGGAATGCCGAAGAAACCAATTTTGTTGGATACACAGAAGGTGGACGATAGACCGCAGACCATATCTGAGTTTCCAAAATCAGCTATTGAAACGACAATTAATAATAAAAAATATTCAATCAATACAGGTTACGAAAAAACATTATTGCGCTTCTTGCGTGAAGATGCAAACTTAACAGGAACAAAAGAAGGTTGTGCCGAAGGTGAATGTGGCGCGTGTACTGTTTTCTTAGATGGTCAAGCCGTGATGTCATGTCTTGTGCCTGCACCAAGAGCACACCATGCCGAAATTATCACAGTGGAAGGTTTAGCTGACCTCACCCCCAACCCCTCTCCTAAAGGAGAAGGGAGATTACATCCCGTGCAAGAAAAATTTATTGAACACGCCGCCGTACAATGTGGATACTGTATTCCGGGCTTTATTATGTCTGGAGCAAAATTGTTAGAAGAAAAACCAAACCCAACCAAAGAAGAAATTGAACAAGCCATCACCGGCAATTTATGCCGTTGTACTGGGTACTATAAAATTGTAGATGCTATTAAAGACGCTAGTAAAATGAAAGCATGAGGTAATTATGGGCAAGTATCAAAGTTTAGCCAGAAAAAAAGTTAAAGAAAAAAGCCGCGATGTACACGTGGCTTGGCGAGGGATTGGATGCTTGATGATGTTAGTCATCCCGGTCATTTCGATTGCGGCAAGTGTGATCACCATTGATTATGGACTCAATAATAATTGGACGATTCCATATCAACTGCTGGGCTTTCCACGCTACCCTGATTGGTTTTATGCTTCCAGCGGTTTGATGACCATCCTCAGCCCGATTACAAATACAAGACATTTCTATGCCTATGCAGTCACCAGCATTTTATACATGATTTTGCTCGGCGGTGTTATGTCTGTTTTGTATGCTTTTGTATATCGCCTTGTCGGACCTCCACGTTATGGTCCATTGGATGTTCCACCACCTAATGTGAAATTAAAAAAATACAAACGCTAACATGGCTGATTCTGCAATTGGAAAATCTCATCCACGTGTAGATGCACGCGGAAAAGTTACCGGGGAAACTTTATACTCCGGTGATTTAACACGTCAACGCATGTTGCACATGAAAATTCTCATGGCAGAACGCCCTCATGCGCGTGTAAAAAAAATCAACTTAAGCAAAGCACTTGCATCAGAGGGTGTTGTCGCAATTTTTACTGCCAAAGATGTTCCTAACAACGAGTATGGTTTGCAAATTCCAGATCAACCTGTTTTTTGTGGACCTGATGCAAACAAACCTTATACTGACATTGTGCGTTTTGTGGGTGACCAAATTGCCGCCGTTGTAGCAAACACAGAACATCAAGCGCATGAAGCGATGAAATTAATTGAAGTGGATTATGAAGACTTACCGCCTCTGACTGACCCAATCACTGCTATGCGCGCGGATGCAGTTCTCTTACACCCAGACAGGGGCGACACCAATATTTGCGTGCATTACAAAATCCGCAAAGGGGATGTAGAAGATGCATTTGCCAAAGCCGACGTGATTGTTGAGGCTGAGTATCATACTCCTGTGCAGGAACATGCCTACCTCCAGCCTGAAGCGGGATTGGCATATATTGATGAAAATGGATTAATCGCAGTCGAATCAGCCGGGCAGTGGACTCATGCCGATAGAAAATCTATTGCACATGCTTTAGATTTGCCAGAAGAAAGTGTGCGGGTGATTTATCCAGCCATTGGTGGCGCATTCGGCGGACGTGAAGATTTATCGGTTCAAATTCCATTAGCATTAGCCGCGTGGAAGTTACAACGACCGGTGAAAATTGTTTGGTCGCGCAGAGAATCAATGATTGGGCATGGCAAACGCCATGAAGTTTTTATCAAAGCAAAATGGGGTGCCACAAAAGATGGAAAATTAATTGCCATAGAAAATGAATTGATTGGTGATGGTGGCGCGTACATGTACACGTCTAATAAAGTGTTGGGAAATGCGGCGATTACATCATCGGGACCTTATTTCATTCCAAACATAAAAACAGATGTGTATGGTGTTTATACCAACAATATTCCCGGTGCGGCATTTCGTGGGTTTGGTGCACCACAAGCCTTGTTCATGGTTGAAATGCAAATGAATAAGTTAGCAGAAAAACTTGGCATAGACCCTGTTGAGTTTCGTTTGAAGAATGCGTTACGAGATGGTGACACAATGGGAGTGGGAACGCCAGCACCAGGACCTGTGACCATTGTGCAATGTATTGAAGCGGCGAGAGATAAGTTTAAGTGGAAAGTAGAAAGTGGAAAGAAAAAGAGTAAAAAGAAAAGTAATCAGTCGTCAGTAGTCAGTGGTCGTGGTTTCGCGGCTGGATTTAAGAATGTCGGCTTTTCGTTTGGCTATCAAGAAAATTGTTGGGCAAAAGTAGAACTTTACGGCAATGGCAAAATTGAAAAAGTAATTTTGCATCATGCGGGCGCGGAAGTGGGTCAAGGCACGCATACTGTTATGATTCAAATGGCGGCGCATACGTTGAATGTGCCAACAGATATTATTGATTTACGAGTTTCTGATTCTGCTATACAAGGCAATCCGGGGTCTGCTTCTGCATCACGTTTGACATTTATGGCAGGCAATTCAATCAAAGGTGCGGCGGAATTAGCTTTAGAAAAATGGAATAATGAAGAACGCCCTGCTATTGCGGAGTTTAAGTATCTTGCTCCACGCACGACACCAATGGATAAAGAAACGGGTTTTTCGACTCCGAATTTTCAATATGCGTGGGTGGCTCAAGCCTGTGAAGTAGAAGTGGATACAGAAACAGGTCACGTGAAAGTGACGCGCATCTTATCTGCGGATGATGTGGGCAAAGCTATCAATCCAGATTTAATCGTCGGGCAAATCGAAGGCGCAATTGTGCAAGCACATGGTTATGCTGTACTAGAAGATTTCAAAACAAAAGATGGCAAAGTATTAACTGACCAATTCAGTAATTATTTACTTCCCACTATTTTGGATATTCCTGAAAAAGTAGAATCGGTTTTGGTTGAAATTCCAGACCCGAATGGTCCATGG
>DQGV01000050.1 GCA_003524705.1 Anaerolineae bacterium
TCCCGCATTTATTTCGGGTGGTCAGCAACAACGTGTTGCCATTGCGCGTGCCTTAGCAAACGACCCTGAAATTTTAGTTGCCGATGAACCAACGGGTAGTTTAGATTCTGTTACGGCTGATATTATTTTTGATTTATTTTCCAAACTTGTTTATGAAAAAAATAAAACCATTATCATGGTCACACATGATATGAGTTTGACTGGAAAATTTTCGCGCAGTTTAACCATGCAAGATGGTGAATTGATTGAAGCGGAACTTGAACCTGCTTTTGATAAAACCATGATGCGGAGGCGTAAATGATTCAAAGCGCGCCTCACACTTCGGTGATAATTGATTCTGCTTCCTCAACAGATTCTATGATTGAACTGCGTTCACTCGTCAAACGCTTCTCTAACGCGGCTGGGGAATTTACTGTATTAAAAGGGATAGACCTGACTATCAATCGCGGACAATTTGTTTCTATCGTTGGTAAATCTGGTAGCGGAAAATCTACGTTGTTGAACATGATTACTGGCATTGACCATCCCACCGAAGGACAAGTCATCGTCAATGGCACAGATATTTATGATGGAGTCAATGAAAGCACACGCTCGAAATGGCGTGGAAAAAACTTAGGCATTGTCTTTCAGTTTTTTCAATTACTTCCTATGTTGACGTTGCTCGAAAACGTCATGCTCCCAATGGATTATGTGAACATGTACGATTTTGATGAACGTCCGCAACGCGCGATGGAATTATTGAAATTAGTTGGTTTGGAAAAATTTGCAAATAAATTACCTGTATTAGTTTCTACAGGTCAGCAACAATTGGCGGCGATTGCACGTGCAATGGCATGTGACCCTCCATTATTAATCGCTGATGAACCGACAGGAAATTTAGATACCAAATCAGCCGATACGATTATTGGATTATTTGAGCATTTTGTTTCACAAGGCAAAACGATTGTCATGGTGACACATGACCCATCCTTAACTTCTCGCACACATCGCAATATTATTATTTCCGATGGCGAATTGATTAATGAAACCATTTCACGCTCACTTCCGCAATTGAGACATCGTCACATGCTAGAGTTTACGAAACTTGCTCAAAATAAAATGTATCAACCACATGAGACCATACTCTCGCGTGATGAACATGTGGATTACTTCTTTATGATTCGCTCCGGCGAAGTGGAAGTAGTATTACAAGATAAAAAGAAAGAAATTGTCATTTCTAAATTGGGCAAAGACGAATTTTTTGGCGAAATGGAATTATTACGTGGCGGCAAAGCGATTGCAAACGTGCGTGCAGGGAATAAACCTGTGGAATTGGTTTTGCTTCCCCGAGCAGACTTTACCCGCGTGATGAACGAGTCTCCCATCACGGCAGAAGCGGTTAGTAAAATTGTTCAAAGAAGACTCGAAGCACAAAAAATGATTGACCCAAGACAATCATCAATCAAAAATCGTAAATCGTAAATTGAAATGTCTAATATCCGCAAACTCCCGCAAGTTTTATATATAGAAGACAGCGACGAATCTCGTGCGCTGGTGCGGCGTTTGTTGGCTGAAAAATATATCGTCTTAGAAGCATCGAATCCGTTAGATGGTTTGCAACTTGCAGAAGAGACACAACCGAATTTAATTTTGCTTGACCATAATCTCCCACACATGACAGGCAGTGAAGCCGCGACACGTTTGAAACAAATGTTGCCAAACACACCGATTGTGATTGTCTCGGCAGATACTTCGCCTGGTGCAAGAGAACGTGCGCTTGCGGCTGGCGCGGTTGGTTTTATTTCTAAACCAATTGATGATGATTTTGAAACATTGGTTACAGATTATTTGAATGGCAAAGTTGAAAAATTGGTTCATGCCGAAAAATATTTGCAAGCCTATCAACAAGAATTGGTTGAACGGCTCGAAGGCAATATTCGCCAACTAACCAGTGCGCTTGAAAAAAATAAACATTTGCTTTCACAAAATGAAAGAATGTTTAGCATGTTAGACCGTCGTCATAAATTGTTACAAACTGCGGCGCGTGTCGGGCAAATGGTCACGTCCATTTTGGATTTGAATGATTTGCTCAAGCATACCGTCAATATTATTTGTAGTGAATTTAATTTTTATTATTCTGGAATCTTTTTGTTATCTGATGATAAGCAGTTTGCCGAGTTGCGCGCAGGTTACGCACTCGCTGGCAGAAAAATGTTAGATGCTAAATATCGTTTGCCAGTGGATGAACAATCTATGATTGGCAAATCTATTTTGACTCAGCTTCCGCAAATTGCTTCGGATGCTGAACATGAAGGAGCACGCTTCAAGAATCCGTTTTTGCCTGATACAAAATCTGAAATGGCTCTTCCATTGATAGTTGATTCTGTTGCGCTTGGAGCATTGACCGTGCAAAGCAATCAAATCAATGCGTTTTCGGAAGATGATATTACGTCGTTGCAAGCCATGTCGGAACAGGTGGCAATTGCGATTAACAATGCTCAATTGATGAAGCAACTTGAATCTGCAAACTCTGAATTGTTGCGTACTAAGACTTATGAAGCAATTGCAACTGCCACAGGTGAAGCGATTCACTGGGTGGGGAACAAAGCTGCACCGATTCCCGGTAGTGTGGGTCGTGTGCGTGAAGATATTAAATATTTAATCACCTTGTTAGCAAGCATGGATGAATCGGGCTTGGAAAATGAATCATTACGAGAAGCAGTTCGCAACGTCAGAGAAGAGGCGCAAAATCAAGGCTTGGATTTGAAATCTATCTTGGATGAAATGTCTGCAATGAAACCAAATCGTTTGCAATCTTTACTCAGCGTTGAATCGTTGATGGAAGATTTAACGATTGCTGAAAATAGTGCTAATACGATTTTGGAAATCAAAGAAGGTTTGATTGGACCCGCACGCCAACGTAGTGATGCCAGTATTTCGTTGGAAGAGATGATTACAAGCACTGTTGAAAATATGGGTTTGTCTAATGGTGCAGTGGAGATGGGCTGGGAAAAAGATTTGCCATTGGTGCATGGTGATGTGCGCCAATTGGAACAAGTGTTTAATAATTTAATTAAAAATGCCTGGGAAGCGTTGACGAATGCAAATGTGACGAATCCAAAAATCACCATTGCAGGTTGCCGTGATAATAACCCAAATTATGTTTTGGTGATTGTGAAAGATAATGGACCAGGTATTCCAAAAGAAATTCAAGAAAAAATTTGGGTTTCATTTTTTACAACCAAAGGTGGCAAAGGCGGAACAGGTTTGGGGCTTTCGGCTGTGATGCAAATTGTGAATCAACATGGCGGAAAGATTTGGTTAGAAAGTGAAAATGGAAATGGTGCAACTTTTTATGTGAGGTTGCCGATAGAGAAGTAAACAAATAATAGGTGATAAGTAACGAGTAATACTTATTGTAAAAATGATAATGGCAAATTGGCTAACCGCTAACTGCTGAAAGCTAATCGCTAAATGGAGAAATTATGACAACTGTTTTATTAGTAGATGACGAAAAATTAATTCAACGCAGTTTAGAAAAAACTTTATTGCGCGCAGGTTTTGATGTATTCACTGCCTCCGATTGCACAACTGGCAAAGAAGTTTTTTCGCGTAATGCCAACTCAATTGACATTGCGCTATTAGATTTGAATATGCCAGGCTTTGATGGCAACCCTAAAAATGATGCGGGTTTTGATTTGCTTGATGAACTCAAAAAACAAAAAGCAAACTTGCCTGTCATTATTCTCACCGCGTATGATGAAGTCAGCAAAGCCAAAGATGCTGTTTCAAAAGGTGCCAATGCTTTCTTTGTTAAAGGAAGGGAGCAAGGCTTGGTAGAGTTGGTAGAAAAAATATTAGGTAAATAGTAAGCAATCTGCTAAATGCTAAAAATGAAAGTGAGGAAAAATGTCATCATCAATTGAAAGACATGCAAAATTATTAAAAGCCGCGGCGAGTGCGGCACGTAGCATCACAACAATTCTTGATTCGTATGAATTGTTTCAACGCACGGTAGATATCATCTGCGATGAATTTGGTTTTTATTATGCAGGCGTATTTTTAGTCGAAGGCGATTACGCAATTCTCAAAGCAGGTCGAGGCGAAGCGGGTCGTGCCATGTTGCGAGAGGGTCACAAACTTGCCATCGGTGGCAACTCTATGATTGGTGCAAGCATCGCCAATAAAAAAGGTCGCATCGCATTGGATGTCGGTGCCGAGGCTGTCTTTTTTGAAAATCCACATCTGCCCAAAACTCGTTCAGAGATGGCGCTTCCGTTAATCATCAATGATGAAGCAATTGGCGCACTCACTGTTCAATCCACTGAAGAAGCCGCGTTCCATGAAGAAGATATTGATGCGTTACAAACCATGGCTGATCAATTAGCCGTTGCGATTCAAAATGCAAAATTACATAGATTAGAAGAACGCCGTTCAAGATTATTGAAAGCCGCCAATCGGGTTGGAAAAGAAACCGCCTCGCTTCTTGACCTTGATACTTTACTGCCACAAACCGTCAACATTATCTGCGAAGCATACGGATTATATTACGCAGGCGTATTCTTGATTGAAAATGATTATGCTGTTTTGCGTGCAGGCTATGGAAAAGCTGGTAAAGCCATGCTAGCAGAAGGACATAAGTTATTAATCGGCGGCGACTCAATGATTGGTCAATCTATTTCATTGGGCGAAGCACGCATCGCGCTGGATGTTGGTGAAGAAAGAAAGCATTTCAAAAATCCGCACTTGCCACACACTCGCTCAGAAATGGCATTGCCGATTATTTATGGGAACAAACCGTTAGGCGCAGTCACCATTCAAAGCTCAGAAGAAAATGCTTTTAGCGAAGATGACATCACAACGTTAATCACAATGGCAGAGCATTTAGCTGTTGCAATTAATAATGCTTATTTGATTGAAGAACTCAAAGAAGCGCATAACGAAATTTTACGAAACAAAGTATTTGAAGCACTCACAACTGCCTCTACCGAAGCGATTCACTGGATTGGAAATAAGACATTACCAATTTCATTAACCATTGCGCGATTAAAGGAAGAAATCGCCGAAGGCAAAGTAGATACAGAATCTTTGAAAGAAGATTTAGATATGATTGCCGAAAGCGCGGCACAAATTATCCAAGTGAAAGAGCAATTGATTGGTGCTGTACGCGAGATGAAACCACGTTCTATTTTGTTGGCAGATGTTTTACAAACAGCCGCATATCAACGTGGCATTGATGAAAATACGTTGAAAGTTCAAATTGACCCTGCCGCGGCGTATGTGATTGCAGATAGCACACAACTCACACGCGCTGTTGGAAATATTTTACAAAACGCTGTTGAGGCTGGAGCAAAGTCTATCAAAATCACATCACGTCTCACCGAAGAAAGAGGCGTACTCGAAATTGATGTTGAGGATGATGGCGCAGGCATGAGTGATGAAACGATGCGAAAAGCATGGTCACCATTTTTCAGCACACGCGGAGTTTCACATCATGGTTTAGGTTTGCCTGCTACCATGCATGTCGTATCGCAATCACAAGGGCGGATTGCATTGGTGAGTGAAGA
>DQGV01000427.1 GCA_003524705.1 Anaerolineae bacterium
GGCGATATTATTGAAATAACTGTAATTAGAAACGGGGAAAAATTTATCATTCCATGGAAGTTTGCAGGCTTTGACCCAAATGTATTTCAATCACGGTTAATTAATATTTGGTTCTTACCATTTTTATTTTGGTTCGCTGGTGTTCTCACACTAATATTTGTCCGTCCTAGGGATACCCTTCGCAATCTGTTTGTTGCGATTAACTACTTAACGGCTCTGTGGTTAATATTTGGAATGCTCTCTTCTTCGCATCTTTGGGAAAGTTCTATCCTATTACATGCCAGCACTTGGTTACTTTTACCAATCTATTTGCACTTTCATTGGCTATTTCCACGTCCGTTAAAACCACTATCTAAAATATTTGTTGTTTTGTTCTATCTCGTCTGTTCATCTTTTGCCATAGCAGAGTTTTTCCAAGTTTTGCATAAAAGTTTATATGTACTTGCATTCGTTATTGCATTAGCAGGCAGTTTTATTCTACAAGTAATACATTATAGAAAGCATGAAGACCAACGCCGTGATATTAAATTAATTGCCATTGCGCTTGCAATTGCTTTCTTGCCGCCCATTGCACTTGGGTTTCTTGTAGCAACTGGTTCAGCATCTCATCTAGCGGCATTCGGTTTATTTTCTTTTCCATTTATGCCGTTGGCTTATTTTTATGTCATCTATCGCCGCTCAATGGGTGGTTTAGAAATCCGTCTCAATCGCATCATATCGCTCTACTTGTTTTTAATCTTTTTGGGAATCGTATTATTCATTACTATTATTCCGCTTACAAACTTGAATCTGCAAGTTGAAAATGTACTTATCATTGGCATCATTGTTATTCTTGCACTCGTTTTCATTGCAATTAATACTTTCCCCAATTTTCAAAAATTTGTAGCGAAACGCTACCTCGGCATCAGCATTGATACTGAAAAATTAGCACAAAGTTTTTCAAATCTGATTGTCACCAATACCACCATGCCAAGTCTCTTGCGCATGCTTGAAACAGATGTATTCCCCAGCCTGCTCATTCGTCAATACGCATTTGTGCAAGTCGAAAATCATCACCTACACCCACTGCTGATGAAACAGGTTACACAGGCTCAACTTCCAGAAAAAGAGGCGATTTCAAATCTGCATGAGTTAGCAGGAAAATTTATCCCCAATCTCCCACCCACTGATGATTGGCTTCGCCTCATTCTTCCATTGAAGTTGGGTGATAAAACCCTCAGCTTTTTCTTACTCGGAAGCCGCGACCCTGATGACATTTATCATCAACAAGAAATTCCTGATTTGCAAACGATTGCGAATCAAACAGCAGTTGCTTTGAGCAATATCTTACAAGCTGAGCAACTTAAGCAAATGTATGAATTAGGTCTTGATAGATACGAAGACGAACGCAAGCGTTTAGCCCGTGATTTGCATGACAGTGTACTAAATGAACTAGGTGACTTGCGCAGAAATTTAGGCGAACAAGTATCGCCAAATATTCTTGCCTCGTATGAAGATGTGATTCATCGTCTGCGCGAGATTGTGAAGGACATTCGCTCACCGATGTTGATGTATGGGCTCGCACCTGCCATCAAAGCCTTAGCAGAAGATTTGATGCAGAAAACAGGTGACACACTAAAAGTGATTGTTGATTTACAAACGAGCGAAGACCGAATGCCTGAAAAAATTGAGGTTCATCTCTTCAACATTGTGAAAGAAGCCTGCCAAAATTCTGTAAAACATGCACAGGCGAGTTGTATCAGAATTTCTGGTTCGATTGCTCCTGAATCAGCCAACTTGATGATTGAAGATGATGGCATTGGCTTTGATATCGGTGAAACTTCAAACTTAGGGAATATCCTTGCTACAGGTCATTATGGTTTAGTGGGCATCGCCGAACGCGCCCATGTGATTGATGCGAAACTTCAGATAATCTCTAAACCTCATACGAAAATTCAGGTCGTATGGGAAGCAGATAATAAGAATTAAAAAAACACCCGCCGAGTATTACTCGGCGGGTGTTTTTTACTTACAACCACTTAATGAAATGGCTCTAGGGTCTCGACCATAAGCAAGTCGCTTTGACCATGTGCTGGGGAATTTTTTGAGGGTTTGAATGTTTATCTCTTTTAGATTGTCTATTTGCCAACCCGCCCGCCTCAAATTGACTTGAATTTGCTCAACTCCTTTCAACAGAGTCCAGCCTTGTTCATTAAGTGCACCTGCGTTGAGATATAGATTAATCAAAGCGTGAGGTGATGAAATTTTCTCAAGCCCACAAAATAAATTTGCGTCTCCACTTAACAAACTCTGTAGCAAACTGCCCCACGGAAAATTGATGTGGATGTGTGAAATTAATCCATGCAATTCATAGGGTAAGGATTGAGCATTTGCAATGATGAATAATAGGTTATTTAATTTTGCACGTGAGTATTCATGTAAATTTTCACGACATGAATCTAGCCCAATGACAAAGTGATTGGGAAATGTTTGGGCGTAGTGAAATGCAAATTTGCCGTCACCAGTTCCGAGGTCAAGGATGAGGCGGTTGTAGTTTTTATGTCGAAGCGTGAATTCGTTTAAGTTAATATCAAAGGATTTTTTTCCTTGTATTGTTTCCATTTGTTTTCTCCAATCTGTTTGAGTTGAGTAAAGACAGATTGGAGAAGGTGGTGCACGAGCACACTTAAACGAAAATAGACGGATGCGTCAGGCACCGTCGAGGTCATCGGGTGTTGGATTTTTATTGATACAGGGAATTAACGCTTAGCAGGGAGGGCGGGGCGTGTTCATGCAAAAATTTTAGCACGAGAAATTTTTTTTGTATTAAATTTTTCTATGAGTTATAATCTCTTTACGCCCTGATAGTTCAATGGATAGAACAAGGCACTCCTAAGGCTTAGATGTAGGTTCGATTCCTACTCAGGGCATATATATGTGCATGGTGTTTGTACAACATTGTTAATAAATCTCTAAAATTAAACCCTTGACTATTTTTTACAATATTAGTATTATTGCAAGCGTTGACTGCTAGGGTGCCCCCCTCACCCTAGCAGTCAACATTTAACGGAGAAATTAAACCGCCACACAAAATTTGTGTGGCGGTTTTTTGTTTTCTATTTCTCGTCATTGCGAGGAGTGCTTTAGCGCGACGAAGCAATCTTATGATTAACCTGGGATTGCTTCGCCACTAAGAACAAGAACGTGGCTCGCAACGACATCATTTTATTTTTTATTCCCTTTTATCATCTGCCGTGCAGTTTGTAATAACTCATGAGCTGACCTCAATGTGCCTTCACCAACTTCACCGAGCATTTGAGAAAGCTCGAGCAAACGTGCTTCGCCTTCTAATGTTTCAACACGAGTTAATGTTCTTCCTTTATCAACCAATTTTTGTACTTGATAATGTTGGTCACCAAATACTGCAAGTTGTGGAAGATGTGTGACACAAAATACTTGATGTGTGCGAGAAAGATTCCACAGTTTTTGCCCCACCACCATACCCACGCGTCCACCAATGCCTTGGTCAATTTCATCGAAAATTAAAGCAGGTACTTCATCAGCACTTGCCATTACGTTTTTAAGTCCCAACATCAAACGAGATGTTTCACCACCTGATGCAATTTTTGCAAGCGGTTTGAGTCCTTCACCAGGATTCGGGGCAACGAGAAATTCAACGCGGTCGAATCCGTTATGGTCAAATGCGAGGCGCGAATCAGCAAGCGGTAAACCGTTCGGGTCAGGTTTGGTTTGAAAATCCACACCAAATTGCGCAGAAGCCATTTTCAAATCATCTAGTTCAATTTCAATGCCTTTGCTCATTTCAGTGGCGGCTTTCTTACGTTTTTCAGATAATGCAACTGCTTGTTTGCAAAGTTTTTCTAACAACTTGGCTTCGTTCATTTCCAATTCATTGATTCTATCCGCCGCACCAGTGATGGTTTCAAGTTGTTTGCGCGCATCTTCACCATACGCAATGACGTTTGGAATACTGCCGCCATATTTTCGTGTGAGCGAGTGAATCAAATCGAGTCGTTCTTCAACATCATCCAAACGTTTTGGATTGAATTCAATTTCATCGAGATAATTTCTTAAGTTGTGAATGATGTCTGAAATCGCATCTAACGCACCTTCGGCTTGGTTCGCCAATTCGTTTTGAGTTTCATCTATTTTTGCAAGTGCGCCTAATGCCTGCACTGCTTGACCAATCAAATCTGTTGCGGCAGGAGTTTCAGGCGAACCTTCTTCTAAAATCGCAATCGCTTCTTGTGCATTCTTCGCCAACGATTCTGCATTCGCTAATCTATCACGTTCTTTTTTTAATTCATCTTCTTCGCCTGCTTTTAATTTTGCAGATTCAATTTCTTCGGCTTGATATGTGAGCATTTCAATGCGACGGTCTGCATCGGCTTGGGCTTTGCGAATTTCTGATAATTCACGGCGTAAATCTAACAAAGCATGATAACTCTGACGATATTCACTCAACGGTTTTGAAACTTCGGCATATCTATCTAATAAACCTAAATGGGCACGCGGGTCAAGCAAAGATAAATGTTCGGCTTGTCCATGAATATCAATCAACAACGCGCCAATTTCTTTCAACAAACCAACATTGACAGTTCTTCCATTAATTCTTGCAACGCTTCGTCCTTCTTTGCGGACTTCACGCATTAGCACCACATAATTGGGGTCATCCATCAAATCTTCACGTTTGAGGACCTCAAGCACCGCTTCTTTTTCTGGACCTTTGAGTTGGAACACACCCTCAACAAATGCCGCATCTGAATCTGACCTGACGAATGTCACATCCGCTTTGCCGCCGATTAACATAACAACAGCATCAAGAATGATGGATTTACCTGCACCTGTTTCACCGGTCAAGATGATTAATCCATTACCAAAACGTAAATCTAATTTGTCTATGATTGCAAAATTTTGTATGTGAAGTTCGGTAAGCATAGGTTAAAGTTGAATCCCTGAAATGCGAGAATACACCATCGGCGTCACAATGACGGCATAAAGCACAACGGCTAATGCGGCAAACCAATTCCCAAAGAAAAACAAGAAGATGGCAATTGGAATAGCACCCAGTGCAACACCAGTAGCACAAGCATAAAATAATGAACGTGAACGACGTTTATTAAGTGCGCGCAAAGTCAGGTTTGAAATTAAAACACCGGCTCCGCTAGCAATGCCTATTGCAAGAAAAAATATAAAAAATCCAATAAAACTAGCCACAAGGCTAACAAGTATGCTGGCAATTAGAGATGAAATAAACGTAATTCCAAAACCTATGAGATAGTCGTACCAAACAGCAGTATCAAACGATTTGCGACGTTGATTGACACAATCTTTGCACATATAACCTGTCGGTGTACGAACAGCACAAGATGTGCAAATATAACGGTCACAATTTTTGCAACGCAATGTTGTTTCACGAGTCGGGTGAGCATAACAATAAGTGGTTTCTGTCATCGTGGTAAACCTAAAGAATTTTGATTCATATGATATGTAATATTTCGATAAAAATAACCTGCATCTCCAAAGCGGACGAATTGAGCAGTTACATCAGAGGCGGTGATGAGCACATGGTCATCTTCCATTAAATTAATCGGTGCCTGACCATCCACACTCAAAACTGTATTTTCACTTTTCACTTCAATATCTACAGACGAACCTTCTGAAAGCACAACGGCTCTATCCACAGAAAGGTGCGGAGCAATTGGCACTAACAAAATGTTGCGCAATTCTGGCGGAAGGATAGGTCCGCCTGCCGCCAACGCATAAGCAGTTGACCCCGTAGGAGTCGAAGCGATTAATCCATCCGCCATGTAACTCGTCAGGCGGTGTTCATCAACAGAAGCAGTTAATCGCACGGGTCGTAAATTTTGTCCGCGACCCACAACCACTTCATTCAACGCAATCCAATTACCAAGCGATTCACCTGCACGCATATGCTCGGCTTTCAACAACATACGGTTTTCAATCCATGCTTCGCCGTTTAATAATTTATCAAAGTGCAAACGCCAATCATCACGTCCAATTTGAATCAGAAAACCAATTCTGCCCAAGTTGACTCCTAAAATTGGCACATTGCTCGGCGCACACAAATGACAAGCCCGCAAAACACTGCCATCGCCACCAGCAATAATCAACATATCAAAATCGCCACGCCGCACACGCTTACGCAACTCTTCATCATAAATCGAACCAAATGGCGCATCCATGCCTTTGGATTTCAAATAACCAGACATGACTTCTGCCTCCGACAAAGCTTCTGCATTTTTCGGGTAAGCCGTGACCACCGGGCGTTGCGGAATAAAAGACATAGTGCAATTATAAGGTACACAAGTAAACTAGCAAACTAGAAAACTAAACCAAACTTTCTTCACAGACATTTTGATAACCGCATCTTTTACAACGGGACACCTGCTCATGTGACCGTGAGACATTTTTCTTAAAGTCATCCTCTCGCATATCTGCAATTAATTCAATCAATGCATTTTCTAACTCTTTGGTATAACGAATCGAAAAATCTTTATTTTCGTAATGGATGATTCCATATGGCGGACGTTTGCCATAATTTTTTTCAACCAACAAACAATACGAAGCCAATTGAAAAATATGTGAATCATACGGCTCTTCGGGTGCCTGACCCGATTTCACTTCAACAGGAATGATTTGATTATCTTTTTGAATCAAATAATCGGGCTTTCCTGTTAATCCAAGCGCCGCATAAAACAAAGGCTTTTCCACTTTTCCCCAAGCGCGTGTATCTGTATAAATGACTTGTCCACCGGGCAAGCCTGTCGCCTTTTGCTGGCGATTCGATTGCCAAAGAACAATCAACGCGAGAAGAAAGAGAAAAAGAATAATATATGACATTAGCTTTTATTGATTAGCCACAAAACCAAAATAATAAACTGTTTCTGTGTCTAAAGTTCCAAAAAAATCTTTACTTACTCTAATTCTAGGTTGCGTTGTAAGTTCGTATCCTTCTGGTACATCCACATAAATTTCAAAATCTACATTAGGACAACCAGCTAAAGATACATGTGCATATGCTTCTCCATCATCATCTGTTTCTACAGGATAAGCAACATCAATATATTTATTCTTTACATCATCCACATATACAGAAACACCTTGCAGTGGCTTTTCATCTGAATCCAAAACACCATTTCTATTCGTATCTACCCATGCTACTGTATAGCCTGACCAAACACAATCAGCAATTCCACATGATGAAATAAGATAGGTAATAAAAGAGAAAATGCTAAGCAAAGTAATGAATTTTTTAAGAGTTTTATTCATAGTAAAAAAATCATAGCCAATGAAAAGCAAGATACGCCACAAGCAAAAGAGTCGCTATTAGGAGCAGAATCAAGCCAAGATTTCGAGTCAAAGAGGCGGCGAGCACTTTTCGTCCATGCTGGCGATGCAAATCCGTTCCAGCCACAAGTTCGGTCTGATTTTCAGAAGGTACACCAGTCTTCCGATACCACCACGCGCGGCGACAATACAGGTAATTTCCGATTTCCGAAGAGCGGATTGTGCGCATAAGGGAAGTATAGCACAAATTTTCTAATTTTTAGTTACCATGTCATTGCTAGGGTGATGGCACTTCGCCTGAAATAATCCCCTCACTTTATATTAGATTGCCTATACTACGTGGCACGTGTTACTTCACATAGTATAGGCAATAACATACTCCTACTTCTTCATCTGCAACCACATATATCCATATTCTTGAATATTCAAATCTTCACTTAATACATGCATATCATTTGTAAGCAAATCAAGATAATTTTTTTGGTATTCTTTTGGTAATTTTATTGTTTGTGAAGACGAACTTAAATTATTGATAATTAACATAACATCATCTTCATATTCACGGATGTAAACGGCTACGGCTGGATTATTTGCATCAACCCATTGCATACTACTGCTTCCGAAGGCGGCATGTTTCCTGCGTACAGCAATCATCCTTTTCATAGCATTGAATAATGAATCAGGGTCATTGATTTGGCTGGCAACATTGACGTTTTGATAACCCAACTCCCCTTTTACAAATTCAGAGGATGTCTTTCCGCTGGTGAAGCCTGCATAGGGTGAATCATCCCATTGCATAGGAGTTCGCACGCCATTTCGGTCTGGTAAATCTAAATTTTCTCCCATCCCAATTTCATCACCGTAATACACAATCGGTGAGCCGGGTAACGTAAATAACAAAGAGTTTGCCAATTCAATTTTGCGGCGGTCATTGTCTAATAATGGAGCAAGCCGACGACGAATGCCTAAATTACTTTTCATGCGTGGCTCTGGGGCGTATTGCTCCCACATCCACTTTCGTTCTTCAGGCGTGACCATTTCTAAGGTCAATTCATCATGGTTGCGTAAGAATGTACACCACTGACAATTTTCTGGAATCGGTGGTGTGCGATTCATAATTTCTTGCATGTCTTGATAGCGTCCCTTTTTCAAAGACATATAAATACGTGGCATGATAGGGAAGTGAAAGCCCATGTGAAATTCATCGCCATCACCGAAGTATTGGCGTACTTCTTCAGGGTATTGATTCGCTTCACATAACAAAATTCGTCCGGGGTAGTTTTTTTCAATGAAAGCACGTAACTTTTTTAAGTAAGCATGAGTCTCTGGTAAGTTTTCACAATTTGTGCCTTCGCGTTCAAAAAGATAAGGAACAGCATCCGCGCGAAAACCATCTATCCCTAAGTCTAGCCAGAAGCGGGCTACATTTAACATCTCCTCTTGCACTTTAGGATTGTCATAATTTAAATCTGGTTGGCTGGAGTAAAAACGATGCCAAAAATATTGACCAGCCTTTTCATCCCATGCCCAATTGGATGTTTCAGTATCTATAAAAATAATGCGAGCATCTTTATATTTTTTGTCCGTATCACTCCATACATAATAATCACGATAGGGTGAGTTTTTATCAGCCCGCGAGGCTTGAAACCACGGGTGTTGGTCAGAGGTATGATTCAAAACCAAATCCATAATGACGCGAATATTGCGTGCATGTGCCTTTGAAATTATTTCTTTCAAATCATCTAACGAACCATAAGCAGAATCTACATTGTAATAATCAGCAATATCATACCCATCGTCATTTAATGGCGAAGGATAAATTGGCATGAGCCAAATACAATCAATGCCCAATGTTTGTAAGTAATCCAATTTTTCGGCAATGCCGTGTAAATCTCCGCGACCATCCCCATTGCTATCTTTGAACGAACGCACAGAGATTTGATAAAAAACAGCGTTTTTGTACCACAAGTTTTGATTCATCATCTTAATTATTTCGACTCTCTTTATATTCTTGAATTGCTAATTCGATAAACACCGCCGCACTCCACCCGAAAATTGGTGCGGCAGTGGCAGGTGCTTCTCCCGTTTTGGCATTGTAGTATTCACGTATGCCCGGCTGACTTGCAATTAAATCTAATGTTTTTGTTCTCAATTCTTTTGCTAATTCAACTTCACCAATCTTTTGTAAGGCTTCGATAAAAAAATAATTGATGTTCGCCCACACTGGTCCACGCCACATTTTGTTTTCTGAATATGTGGCATCATCAAAAGCAACCGTTGGTAATCCGAAACGTCCCCAAAACTTGTTTGGGTTCGTGAGATGTGCCAACAATTTTTCATTTATTTTTTTTGGTAATTTGCTTATCCAAAGTGGATATAAATTGAAAGGCGTTAATACTGGAATTGGTTTTTCATTATGCAAAGCATGAAAGATTCCAGCTTCTTCATCCCATAAATGTTCAATGATTCTTTGTGTTAATTCATCTGCTTTATTTTTCAAAAGCGCGGCTTCATCATGTTTGCGGAGTAATTTTGAAATTTCAGCCAAGGTGTTCATTTGAAGTATTAAGTAAGTATTGATATCCGGCGATTCGACCGGCATTCCAAAATCCCATAACGGACTATTATCTAAGCCTGAAGAATATGGATGTGTATATTGCACAATGCCATCGTTATCATCATCGTTATGTTCAAACCACCAAGCATTCTCACGTTTCAATGGTTCGTAAATTTCTTTTAGAAATTCAATGTCATTATTTGTTTCATACAGTTTCAATGCCGCCCATGCCATAATTGGAGGTTTAGTGACGCGTGCATGAATCGGATGATGAATTTCTGAAACCACACCTTCATCAAAAATTGCATCGGGCAACATACCATCTTCAAGTTGATTTGCTACCATCGCACGAATTTGATTTTGTGCAAGTTTTACATCAACATGTCGAAAGGCAAGCGCATGAAGCGCACTATCCCATAACCATGCGCCAACATAAAATGCTTTGGTGGGCATCATGGTTTCATATTTCACAAAACCATTCGGGCTGACTAAATTATTCGCCATCACCCACCACGCATATGCATATTTTTCACGACGTGATTCACAAACAGGCGGAACCATATCAAACCATTTTTGCCAGCGAGTTTGGGCTTCATGTTTTGCAATAGAAAAAGGTTTTATATTGAATGAATCATCATTGCCAATATGCAATGTCAACGCACAATCATCTTGTGACTCAATCATTAATTCAACATTCAAACCTTGCTTTTGATTTTTCATTATCTTTCCATTGCTCACTTGATAAAATGCATCACGCTTTCCATTTAACCATTTCAACGAGCGGATTTGAAAACGCATCCCGACTACGGTTTGGCTTGGTACACCAAAGGACAAAGTTTTCTCATCCTGAAACACGATTTGAATCTCGCCTATGTTTGTTTCAAACCTCAACATCTCTGCTGATGAAGAAGTCTTGAAATCTAAAACCTTTCCATCTTCATCAATGAACTCCAATTTTTCAATCAATGGAGGACGTTTCAAATAACTTTCAATACCTGCTTCATAATGGATTAATCGCTCTGCCAATTTGATATATAAAGCAGGTTTATCCGCATGGTGATACACCAGCAGGCGCGAGCCTCTGTCACTAAATGGAACTTGCTTAATATCAATTTGGTTTTCTAAGAGATGCAACACAGCCGCGTTCAATTAACCTTTGACCGCGCCAGCCAACATGCCGCGCACAAAATACCGTTGTAAAGCAAAGAACACAATCATTGGCAACAACATAGAGAGGAAAGCCGAAGCAGTTAATAACTGCCAGCCTGCACCGAGAGATGTCACCATATTGCTGATTTGATAGGTCATCACTGGAGTTGTGCCGCCGAGGAATACCAACGCCACAAGCAAATCATTCCAAACCCATAAGAATTGGAAGATACCCAATGACGCAATTGCTGGCATAGCAAGCGGAAGTACCAATTTGTAAAACGCTGTCCAATGGGATGCGCCATCTAAATATGCTGATTCAAATAAATCTCTTGGAAGCGAGCCGAGGAAGTTTCGCATCAAGTAAATTGCATACGGCATACCAAATCCCGTATGGAAGAGCCATACACCGAGGAATGTTCCATTCAAACCAAGTTGAGCATACAAGCGAGAGATTGGTACTAACGTCATTTGTAATGGAACCACTTGCAAGCCAACCAAAATGGCAAAGAGTAAAAAGCGTCCCTTAAAATCAAGCCAGGCGAAAGCGTAGCCTGCAAAAGCCGCGAAAAGAATCGGTAATATCGTCGCTGGAATTGTGACGAGTAAACTATTCAAAAATGCTCGCCCCATACCGCGCGGATTCAATAAATCGCTGGCATCACAAGCCAAATCTAATGAAGCAGTGCCAGCGGCACAATCTTGCTGATAAGTGCTAGTGCCTCGATAACCAACGAGTGCATCAATGTAATTGCTGAACGTGAAACGTGGTTGCACATCAATGCCAGAAATGTTTCTGAGGTACACAGCAATATCTGCGGCGGCTTGCGCTTCTGGAATTTGAATATTTTGCATGTGCGGTTGACCATCAATTTCAGAGTTCAACGCATTTAACAATTGAAGCGAACGTGGGAATTGACTTACAAGTTCTGGGTTTGTCAGGTTTGCATTTGGAAGTGCATCTCCATTTGCACCATGACATTCCGCACAGTATTGCGTGAATTCAGCAGAACCACGTGGAGGTGACATCACCGTCCACCAGCCGGAAGTATTGATTGCCTGAGAAGGTCGAAGTGAAGTAACCAACAAACCAAATGTCGGCAAGACCCACACCAAAATCATAAAAATAACAATGAAGTGTGTAGGAATCTGATTGAGGATTTTGTTAATACGGTCGCGTTTCATCGCATTTCCTCCTGCGCCAGAAAACGTTTAATGTTGAAATAAATAAATGGAATAATCGCCAACACCAGCACGACTGCCACTGCCGTGCCACGACCCACATTGAAGTTAATATACATTTCGGTATACATGCGGTTGGCAATTACATCTGTTCCAAAATTTCCCCCAGTCATCACATACACAATATCAAATAATTTCAAAACATTAATGACCATTGTAGTTACTACAACTGTAATAGTCGGCATAATAATTGGAACCATGATTCTCCAAAATACAGTCCATTCAGTTGCACCATCTACACGCGCGGCTTCAAGCACTTCATCCGGCACGGCTTTCAAAGCTGCCGAAAGAATCGTCATGCAAAAACCAGTCCAAATCCATACCCCTACTACTACCAAAGCCAATGTATTAATTTGCGGAACAGATAAAAAGGCAATCGGTTGTCCACCTAATGACGTAATAATTGAATTTAGTAAACCGATTTGTACTTGTTGCGTGCCATAGTCATATACAAATTTCCAGATGATGCCTGCGCCCACAAAAGAGACCGCCATGGGCATAAAGATGATGGCTTTCGCCAACGCTTCATACTTAATTCGGTCTGCTAACACCGCGAAAGCTAATCCTAAGCCAACAGTTCCGCTCACCATCAACACAATCCACTTGAGGGTATTTCCATAAGAGGATTGCCAAAAAGAAGTCCAAAATGTGCTAAACGATGTCGTATCAAATTCTGCTGTTAGAGCATAACGATAATTTTCAAATACACCCCAACATGGGTTTCCTTCTACACAAGTTGTTGCGGCAGAGGCTGAGCCATCCCTATTTTTTAAACTTAAAGAAATCGTATTTATCATGGGATACACGATAAAAAAAGTCATAATCAATAAGGCGGGTAACAGATATAACCATGGTGCTAAGCCACCTTGTTTCATAATTTTAGGCACAGACTGTGAAGACATTTCAGCCTCCTTGGTAATTCCAGATTGAGGATGCTTCCTTAAACAAGGAAGCATCCTCAAATTTATAACTTAATCAATTTACTTTAAGGCTTCGGCTTGCACTGCCGCCGCTTGGGCTAAAGCACTTGCAAGGTCAGAACCATTCACAAAGTCCACAATCGCTGTCCATTCAGCACTGCCAAAACCACCAGGGATGGTATCGCCAATGTCAGGTGTGAATCCTTGTGTAGCATAGAAGGCTTCTGCTTTCTTAATTAAGGATGGGTCTGTGTAATTACCAGCCGCACCTTTGTTTGGCGAAAGGTCAAAACCAGCCGCCGCCCAATTTGCACCACCTTCTGGTGAAGAGAGGTAAGAAACAAGGGCTTGTACAGCAGGTTTATCACTGAAAGCCATCATCCAGTCTGAACCACCTTGTAAACCTTGTGCGCCCGGCACAACGAAGAAGTCATAATCTGTACCGAAGACTAAATCGGGGAATTGTTTTTGAACTTCACCGCCAGCAAAACCAGATTGTTTAACCATCATGGCTTCAGCAGGGTCACTAAATGGTTTGTAAATTGCATCAAGGAATGGGGTAGAGAGAGTCCCTTGTGCGCCACCAACTGTAT
>DQGV01000098.1 GCA_003524705.1 Anaerolineae bacterium
ATCCATTGATTTTGCACGCCGACTTTTGGTATGGCTTGCTCGGCAGTTTCAAGGCTGATGAGTTGTTCAGTGGCATTGATGTAACGAATGATATTATCAGTTGCGACAACAGGTTTTGTACGCAGTGTAATTTGTGTGGTTGGATACAATGCCAACGCACCTGCTGGCACTGGCGCAGGTGATGGTGATTTGCTTGGCGATGGAGATGTACTTGGCGTGGGCGAAGTAGAAGGTGTAGGTGAGGTAGCAGGCGTCCCTGAGGAAGAGGCGCTTACTTTTTTATCGGATACATACCAAGCGGCTACAAATCCTTGTTGACCAGTTGGGTCTTGCACTTGAATCCATTGCCCTTGTTTACCAACTTTGGCTTGCGCTTGGGCTTTTGTTTCAAGCGAAATCAATTCAGTATTTTTCATCAAGCGCTTCCATAAATAACCTGTGACTGAACCTTCAGCGCGTAAGGCTAAATCATCTTCGGCGGCGAACACTACAAATTTTTCAGCAGGTAATGGAAGTTTGGTTTGTTTGGGAGGTTCGGGCTGAGCGATGCTGTAGTTTTCAAACCATAACACGGCACTGATTTCGGTGGCAAGTTTTGCGCCATTATATTTGTAACGTGTGGTGAGCAAAACTTCTTTATCAGGGGCATCGCCACCATATTTATAAGGGTCGTAAATAGAATAATCGTTGCCTTTTTTTTCTTTTACTAAAACAAAATGGGTTTGTAAGCCTTGTTGTTTGTTCCAATCCACTTGTAGAATAACGGGTTTGCCTGCGGCTACGGCGGCATCAATATAACTAATTGGGGCTGGCGTGGTTTCGCAATTTTGCATATCTTTATAAACGCAATTTGCCCACACATACGGTAACACACTTGGAATAAAAAGCGCCCCCTGAAAACCGCCAGCCTTTTTCATTTTGTCGTTGACGGTTACAGGGGTTTCGTTATAACCAATGCCATTGAGCAACATGGTAACGGATGTGAGCAAACAGCCCCACGAGCCGATGGTTTCTTTTGAATTTCCGAGCGCAGTATTTTTCCATTGGTCATCGTTCTGATATAAGTTTTTTGTGACGAACATGTTGTTGCGCCTCCTGCTGAGGAATCAAGTTGATTGGCTAATTTTACTCCATTTCAATTTGATGTGGATTGACATTTTTTTAAGGTTTTTAAGATGCCCGCCTCTTTCTTCGTGGAAATTTGTTTGCCCACCTTATAGCAGATTGCTCACCTCGACGCTTTACGGCAAACCTTCACACAACACTTCATATTGTTCTTGCGGGAAGAAGGATGCCCATTCACTTGGGGTGAGGTTGCGTGTGATGCGCGAGCAAGCGACTTGGGTTAAATCTTCTTTTGAAATGGGCATAAGCAGGTTGACGTCAAAGAATTGAATCGTCTTGCGTGAAACGGTGGCGAGTAAATTTCCATCGGTTGAAAAATCTACACCTGAGACTGTATCACCATGTGGAATGCGAATCACTTCTTCGCCTGTATCTAAATCAAATAGATATACAAAACCATTTTCACCCGCTGAAGCTAACCAATTTTTATTGGTATTAAAATCAAGTGCATTGGCTCTGCTACCTCGGCGGAATTGATATGTAGGATTTGTAATTTCGCTTTGGGTCATATCCCAAATGTTGATGCTTCCATCGGAACTAGCACTGGCTAATAAACTGCCATTATGATTAAAGGCTAGCAAATGAATTCTGCCGACATGAAATAACATGTTAACTTGTTGGTCGGTGGTTAAGTCCCAGATTACAAATTTATCGCTTAAGCCAATCACCAAAGTGGAATCAGTTGGATTGAATATGGCAGTAAAAACAGTTTCTTCAAATGAAATCGTTTTTATTTTTGCACCTGTAGCCACGTCCCAAATATATACTTCGTTACTATCTTCATTGGTGGTTGCTAAAAATTGATTGGTTGGGTTAAACGATAAGCTGGTTAAGTCTGATGTATGTGGAAGGATAAAAGTTTCTTCTGTTTCAACTTTAAATAAAACACCTTGTGAACGACTCACCTCTGAATTTTCTGAAACGGCAATCCATTTAGAATCAGGGCTGATTTCTAACAATGAAGATAAATCGTCTGTTGAAAATACTTGCCGACCTGATTCACCTTGTGTGATGCTTGTAATTTGGTTATAGGGTAACTGCCAAATAAATTTGTCATCGGGGTTAATTAATACATAATTGCCAGCAGGGTCAAAACGCACACGGTTAATAAATTCATCAAATTCAACATAACCAATGCGCGCATATAAACTAGAAATGTCCCAAATTGTTACATTGCCGTTTCTATCACCAATGATCACTTGTTTGCCATCTTGGCTAAATAATAACGCCGAGCCGATTCCATCTAACGAGGCTTCAAGCACTAAAGCCCCTGTATGCGAATCCCAGAGGCGAGCAGTTTGGTCATAGCCTGTGGTGAGAATCCATCCGCCATCCGGGCTGATTTTTACCCTCTGCACAAAACTGCTGTGATACATGCGCATCTTTTCTACGCCTGTAGCTGTTTCAAAGACCCGTACAATTTTATCGTCCGACACAGTTACAAACCAAGCATTATCCGGGCTAAAAGCAACATCTTCCACCCAGTCAGGATGTTCAAGCACATGTGTCTCTCTGCCGGTTTCTGCACGAGCAATGCGGGCTGTGCTATCTTCACTGACAGACACCATTGTTTTCCCGTCTGAACTGATGGCTAAGTTAAACACTTCGGCTTCATGGCGCGGACCAGACTCTAATAAACTAGTTTGCGCTTTCCAAATTCGCACTCTGCCTTCTTTTGTACCTAAACTTAACCACTCACCATTGGGATGAAATCTAACAACAGTTACTGGACCATTATCAAAATTAAAATCATATACCACTCTGCGTAACGTTGGGCTGATGACCGTGACGACTTCATCCTCACGCCCGGCGATTAACATGGTATTTTGCGGGTTAATGTCAATGTCTAAGATGGGTGACTCAAGATTCAACTCAGATAGAAGCGTGCCTGTGGCAAAATCCCAAAACTTGATAAAGCCATCTCTTCCAGCAGTGACTAACAAAGTTCCATCGTTATTGGTTAATGCATCGGTGACATCATCGGCATGATTCACACAATATTTTTGCTCACCGCTTAAAGTCCATACACAGGCTGTATCATCGGCACTGCTTGAAATAAAATATTGACCGTCACTCGAAAGTGTCAAATTCCAAATTCTATCGGTGTGTTGTAATTGAGCCACTGGAATCGGCATCTTGCTAATGTTATTGCGTAAGACATCTTCTGCTTCATTCGATTCAAAACGATTCAAAGATTCTATTGCCAGCAAAGTGCTAGTATCTAATTGACCGGGCAACTCACTTAAAGCAAGCGCTTGCGCGGCACTACGTTGCGACTTGGCTAAGTTTTCATTATCTAAAGCGCGTTGTGCATTTTGCTCAGCAAGCTCTTGCTGTTCAAGGGCAATTCGTTCATTCGCGGCGGCGATCAAAGCATTTTCTTGTGCTAGTTCGGCATTTGCAATAGCACGTTGCCATTGAATCAATGAAGCAATGAATAACAAAATTGTTGCTGCCATTGCCAAACCAATTGTGCGCGTAAAATTCCTTTGCCGACGAATAGCATTTTCACGACTCGCACGTATATATTCTGCCTGCAACGGAGTCACATGACGGTCTTGATTTGTTGTTGATTCAGTCATCCATTTTTCGGCTTCATCTAAATCTGAACCTTGTAACAAATAACTGGCATTGCGTTCTTTAATAGTCCATTCCGCCGCACGTTGTGATAAACGTGTGTGATTGCTAACCCAATCAAAATCAGTAAATATCGCCTCAATTAACTTTGGCAAAACCTCTTTAAATTTTTCTTTTTTCGGGCGCATGAACACCCAATTTGACGAAGCTAACTTTTGATGAACTTTTTGCCTTTTCGCTGGTTCGTAATACACCACTGGAATAATTTTTTTATTTCCCTCTAGGGCAAGCTCTAACTCTTTCAAACAATATTCAGAACCTAACGAATCAGGACTCATCACAAACAAAAAAGCATCTGATGAAACAATGCTGTTTGTAATTTCAGCCATCCAATCTACAGTTAACGGAATGCCGTCCCAATCCACCCAAGCATCTAACCCGGCTTCATCTAAAGCGGCGTTTAACTTTCGCACAAAGGCTTTGTTTTTGCGCGAATAAGAAATAAAAACTTTAGATTTTTTCTCAGCCATTGATTTAATTTTACTCGATTAAGACATCCCGCCTCAAACTACGGGACGCTTGATTCTACACCTGCAACATTTTACTAGCCGCAACATACCCATGCGCCCGCCATCAACTCTTCTGGGATTCCCGAATCGCTGGCAAACTGCCGCGCAACAAATTTCCCATTTTGCATCACATACTCAATATTTTTTCTATCAGCCAGTGATTTTAAATCTTCAAGTGGATTTTTCGCCACGATAATTAAGTCTGCTAATTTGCCCGCTTCTAACGTGCCGATTCTTGATTCCCAACCCAAAGCCTTTGCCGCGTTTTTCGTAGATGCGACAATACAATCCATGTTAGACATTCCCGCACTTGCCATGTGATGAAGCTCCATTGCGTTTTCACCATGAAAGTTATACGGAGTTGCCGCATCCGTTCCCATTGCAATTGGGACTCCCATTTCGTATGCTTTTCGTAATGACAACAAAGCATCCTCTTGAGTCTCTTTGCTTTTTTCCATAATCCAATCTGGAATACCGGGTTTG
>DQGV01000146.1:0-183 GCA_003524705.1 Anaerolineae bacterium
ACACTATTTTTTCTGGGCTTACTACAAACATTGGGGCATTGGTTTGGGACTATAACGAAGCTAAATATTTTGAGAGCAAAGAATCCCGACGCATGAGTCGTTCATCACAATTAGGATTGGTGGCAGCACAAGAAGCAATATCACAAGCAAAGTTGGATAATGAATCTATAAATCGCCAAAATT
>DQGV01000146.1:461-27401 GCA_003524705.1 Anaerolineae bacterium
GTGGATATACCGCCGCAGAATTTTTCATCACTAACTTTAATAAAGGATTGCGCACAAGTCCGTTTACAATCCCAGTTTCAATGAATATCGGACCAGGCTCCAACATCTCTATAAAATATGGATTCCAAGGACCTCTTGTGAATGTTGATGCGGCTTGTGCAACTGCAGCTCATTCCATTGGAAATGCATTCAACATGATACGCAACGGAAGTATACAAGCCGTTATCACTGGAGCCGCTGATTGTCCTTTTTCTCCAACTGTAGTATCTGCATGGTCAGCGATGCATGCTGTTTCGACTCATGAAGATTCCCCAGCAGAAGCCTGTAGACCTTTTAGCAAAGACCGTGATGGATTGGTGTTAGGCGAAGGTGCAGGGATTTTGATTCTCGAATCCGAAACTCATGCGTTGAATCGAGGAGTTCCTATTTTGGCAGAAATCAAAGGCTATGGTGCTAGTGCAGACAGTCATCACTTAACGCAACCTAATCAAAAAGGACCAGTCAAAGCCATGCAACGTGCATTGAAAGATGCGAATATGACTATTCATGATATTGATTACATCAATGCCCATGCAACGGGAACAGAATGGAATGATAAAAACGAAACCAAAGCAATCAAAGAAGTTTTTGGTGAACACGCCTATAAAATTCCAGTAGTTGGGAATAAAGCCGCATTTGGACATTCTATTGCAGGCAGTGGTGCACTGGAATTAATAGGTTGTGTTTTGTCTTTGCGTGATCAAGTTGTACCGCCTACTATTAACTATAAAATACCAGACCCTGAATGTGATTTAGATTATGTGACCAAAGGTAAGCGAGAAATGCCATTGAAAAATATTATGAGCAACTCTTTTGCGTTTGGGGGAAGCAACGCAGTATTGATTGTAGGAAAATACGAAACTGCAAATTAATTTCTATAAGCCTGTGACAAAAAAGAAATTAACCACCTTATTGGTCTTCGCACTGACGACCATCTTTTATCTTTACACACTATCTCCCTCACTAGCATGGGGTGATGGAGTCAAACTGCAAAGTGATGCCATTCTCGGCGAATCATTCATTCTTACCGAAATGACATCTGACGAATTTATCCCAGACTCTTATCCTTTTGCAAAGGTTGGGGTTGCGGCGTGGGATCATCCTTTGTATGTGATGTTGGGTCATACGATTGTAAAAACATTTCCATTTATCAATTCACTTTGGGTAGTGAATTTTATCTCCGCAATTTTTGGGATTGCATCCGTCATTTTAGTTTTTCAACTATGTTATCAATACACAGGTTCGCTTTTCGCATCCAGTTATGCCGCACTTGCGTTAGCGGTCTCCCATACTTTTTGGTGGAATTCGATTACACCAGAAGTTTACACGCTGTTTATCTTTTTATTACTTTTTAGCCTTTATTTTTTTGAGGGATACGAAAAAGATAATAAACAAATCACTTTGATATATAGTGGATTCTTTTTGGGCTTAGCGGCTTCAAATCACATTCTGGCTTTTCTTGCTATGCCAGCATTGGTCTTATATTTTTTATTTTCAAAAAAATATAAACAACTTGACATCAATCATCTTAAAAGAATCATACTGGCACTATTTGTATTCTTGGCTGGCTTTTCAATTTACATCATTCAATTTTTTCGTGTTTCCCGTAGTATCCCGCTTGAACAACTCACTGGCTCATCCGTTGGCTCCACATTTTTGAGTAGCTTAGTCAACTTATCTCCAGTCATATTGGTAGAAAGCTTAATCACATACTTGCTTTTTCTTACTCTTCAGTTTGGACTTATTGGAATTATTTTAGGCATAGTAGGATTTCGCAAAATAATTGTTAATCGTTCGCAATCTTTGTATAAGCTCATTGCATTTTTTATCATCTTCACATTGTTTGGGATTTTTTATCGTGTCACCGACCAATTTGCATTTTTTCTGACGTCACATGTGTTCTTTGCAATGCTGATGGGAATTGGTGCACATCATCTCTTTGTGACTCTTAAAGAAAAACCACGCTTCATTCTGACCTTCATCCTGATTCTCACCATCATCTTGACTCCACCCTTCTACCATTCCATCCCACGTATTGCGGCAAAAAATGGCATAGATGACTCCTTCCTCAAGATTCCACAAATCGGAACAGGTGTCCGCAACGGATTTGCTTATTACCTTGACCCATACAAACGTGGAGACTTTAATGCCTACAATTTTGGAATTGAAACCGTCACAAACTTAGCTCCCAATGCAATTGTTATCGCCGAATGGTACACAGATACAGATGAATATTTCGTACTGCGCTATTTTCATAAAGTAGAAGGCTTGCGTTCAGATATCACAATTTATGGATGGCCCACTGAAGACCCATTTTCATTTGATTCACAATTGGTATTGGATGTAATCGAAGATTCTTTTCCAGAACACCCTGTTTATCTTACATCACTTAGTGAGAAATTTTACGCATCTTCAAAATTGATTGAGATGTATTGCATAGTTCCTGAGAACAACTTGTATCGACTTTATGAAAAAGAAAATAATGAGCTTGAATGTTTAGATTTAAATTCTGTTACTGAGTAAGGGCGACCCACCGATAATCAGCAAGGTATCTGGGCAATCGTGACGGGTCGCCCCTACGATTTATTCCAATCCCATAAGCGAAGTTCAACTCCGTGACCTTCCACAGCAACTGCTGAACCATAATCTGCATTAACTTCAAAAGACATCAATGTCCATCGAGTCGCTTCCTTTTCATCTGGGCGGGTAGCACGGATAATGGCAGGTTCATTTGGAGCTAGGGAAACATCAAAACTTTCCAATGGAAGTGATAAGCCTAATCCATGTGCTTTGATATATGCTTCTTTACGAGACCAACATGCAAAGAAGGCGGTCTCTCTCTGTTCAAGAGGCAAAGACTGCAACTCGTCGACTTCTGCCTTTGAGAAATATTGTTTTGCTATGACAAAAGAGGAAATGCCTTGACGGACTTTTTCAATATCCACGCCCACTCTACGATCTTGTGCAACTGCGATCAGCGCGAAATCTCCTGAATGAGAGACGTTAAATTCCATTTTGTAATTGTCTAATGCAGGCTTTCCATATTTGCTGATGGAAAATATGGGTTGATTAGGTTGACAGCCGAGATAACGCGACAGAACATCACGCAGACTTCCGCGTGCTACAAGGAAACGATGTTTATCTTTGTCGAATTGAAATCGTGAAGCACGTTCGGTTTCGTCTGCCGAAAGGGTAGATTCCATTTGCTTAACAGAATCAGGTTCAACGTTAAGAGAGACGCGCCACACATCTACGTGCTGAGGTTGTAAATCTAAATTATCAGGGGGTTGAGTCCACATAATATATCTATTTTATTACAAAGATGAAAGTATTTGTTGAGTAACAGATTCTTTGGCAGTGTTGATAAAGAAATGGTCACCTTCAAAAAAGTTTGCTTCAAAATATGAGTTGGTATGAATAGCCCATGCTTCGATACGTTCACGGCTCACACGTGGGTCATCAAGCCCGCCAAAAGCGAAGATAGGACAATTTATTGGCGAAGTGGATGCAAACTGATACGTTTCAATCAATTCAAAATCGGCGCGCAAAGTAAGAAGGAGCAATTGCATTAATTCAGGCTGATTTAAAATTTCAGATGGCGTGCCGTTGAGGTCTTTTACAGATTGAAGAAATTCTATATCGGATAATGAATGAATTGGTTGATTGGGATTTGGAATATGTGGCGCACCACATGCAGACATAAAAAGGGCAATGGGTTGTGGAGAATTATTTTGTTTCAACACTTGTGCAAGTTCAAACGCGATAATGCCGCCCATGCTATGACCAAAGAATGCAAATGGTTTATCTAAGAATGGTTGAATTGCTTGATAAATGTTTTCAACCAAAATATAAAGTTTTTTGATAGGTGGTTCTTTATAGCGTGAACCTCTGCCTGGATAATGGACAATCAAAGCTTCAATGTTATCTGGAAGTTCTTTGCACCATTTGTGAAACGCAGAGGGAGCACCGCCTGCATACGGAAAGAAGAACAGGCGAGTTTCAGCCTTTGGATTTGGTTTAGGGCAGGCAAACCACTGATTTGAATTCACTTGATTATTAATCACCAAGAGTGCGTTTGGAAGTATTGAGTCGTGAAGCTATAGGTTCTGTAATGGTTTCCCATGCTTGACGAATATATTCTTTTGCCAAAATTGTCGGTGCAAATAATGGTGAATGAGCTTTTTGATTTTCAACACCATCAGGAAACATCTCTTGCAGTTTTGCGAATGTCGCCTCATCACGTACACCTAGGACCATTTCACAAGACGTAGGCAACCACAACCAGCGAAGTCCATGAGTTTGTGCAACTTTTAAGCATGGAAGTATTCCCGACCACCAAAAATCATGCCAAACGAAAATTGTTTTTGAATGTGTGAAAGGGAGAATCGATTCAAAGTCACGTGTCACTTGTGGGTGGCTATGGTCACCGTCAATAAATACAAGATCTTGCTGATTGTTTTCAACTGCCCATGCTGTGTCTGCAGGTGAACGCCCTTTTTTATTGACAAGTAAACTCAATTCAAGTTTATTCGCCAAATCACGAGCAACTTTGGCACAAGCTTGTCCTCTTCCTTCCACTTCACTATCTAACGTTATTACCTTTTCTCCGCCATGATGGCGCATAGCATCCGCAATATAACAGGATGAAAAACCAAAAGCGTTGCCAATAATAAAAGCATGTTTAGGGCGAAACTGTTCAATCAATCTTCCAAACACAGTACATTCATCTTCTCCAATGCTGATTGGAAGCAAAGTTCCTGATAACACTCGATGTGGACCACCTTTATTAATCAAACCACGTTTCCATACCAACGAAGTTTTAGCTACTTGCTCTAGTGCATTCACAACACGATTTAAACTGTCAGTCACAGAGAATTCTCCTCTACTTATTATTTTATATGTATAACGATGTTTGAATTAGTTACTTAATTCTTCACCAAAGATACAAGACCTGATTTAACAAAATATTTTACATAGGTGTCAATCAAATTGTCATCCACTGACGGGCACACAACGGATGAACCATTCAAACCTGTAAGTGTATTGGTCAAATCAAGGCGAGGCAAACTCAAACTTTCTTTTCCAACCTGATTAATCAATGGCAGAAATGCATGGAAGGCTTCTTCAGGGAATTGTTTTGCCAAAGCATAGTAATCAGTCTTCCATTGTGCGAAAGGAAGCTGTTTGATTGGCACGCCTCTTGCCGCAATCATCTCAAAGACACCAATGAAATTGGATTGCTTAATTGACGAGAGGTGGAAAGTTTTTCCAAATGATTCGGGCTGACTAGCAAGGTGCACAATCGCATTGCTCACAAAATCCACAGGCACAATGCCGCCCATAATTTCTATGTCAGGCACTGAACCCATTTTGAAAATAGCACGCACAAGACTATAAGTCATATCACTGGTGTTTAAGATACCAGTGCGACTATCACCGAGGATATTATCTGGGCGGAATATAGTCATAGGAATACCACGTTGTGCCGCAACACGCATCAAACCTTCTGCCACCCATTTGCTTTGACCATATCCACCAAACGGAACCCCGACTTCTTCAAGATTCGCGTCTTCGTAACATAATGATTTATCACGCAAGTCACCTTTCATAAAGACAGAAAGTGAAGATACAAAATGAACAGGCTTGATTCTTTTTGTGCTTGCCAGTCTCAATACTTCATGAGTGCTTTCTACATTGACAGGTTTGAGTGCATGATATGGATAGACAAAGTTCACCATCGCGCCGTTGTGATAAATTACTTCAATTTCGCTTGCGAGTGTTTCGTATTGTTCGTTGGAGAGTCCGAAACGTGAATTATCTAAATTGCCGATAACAATCTTAATTCGTGGAATAAATGCTTCATTCCAAAGTTCATAGTATTCCAAATTCTTTTTCAGTCTACGCAATCCATCTTCTTCATCTTTCGCGCGTACAAGGCAATGAATCACTCCTTGTGTTTTTTCTAATAAACTTTTCAGAAGATAAGCACCAAGAAAGCCTGTCGCTCCTGTAAGCAAAATATGCTTTGGATTTTCTATATGTTGATAGTAATTTCCATCTGCACGAATTACATCATCAAGTGCTATTTCATTTTTTAATTCGTCCAGCGAGATTTTACCGAAATTATTATTTTCACCAGCAGGTAAAGTGCGAGCTTCTTCAACTGCATTTGCAAGACCAACGATCGTTGGGTTTTCAAAAAGTTTTACAAGCGGAAGCTTCACTTGAAAATGTTCTTGCATTTGGAAGATTAACCGTGTTGCAATTAACGAATTTCCTCCAAGGTCAAAGAAATTATCGTGAATGCCGACACGTTCCAAATTCAATACTTCAGCACAAATATCAGCAATGGCTTGTTCATCTGCATTGCGCGGTGCAACATACTCCGCACGCGTGGCAAGATTTTCTTGTGACAATGCAGGTAATGCTTTGCGATCTACTTTGCCGTTTGGTGTCAAAGGCAATGAATCAAGATTAACAAATGCAGATGGAATCATATATTCAGGAAGTTTCGTGCGCAGGAATTCTCGCAATTGATTTACATCCGCTTCTTTCTTCGGGTTAGCTGATACTACATAGGCAACCAGAGTCGCATCTGACGCATTATCCTTCCGCGCTACAACAACAGCCTGCTGAACAGACGGATGCTCTGCCAAAGCAACTTCTATTTCACCTGTCTCAATTCGATAGCCGCGTACTTTTACTTGCTGATCACTTCTTCCAAGGAATTCAATATTTCCATCTGATAAATAACGAGCAATGTCACCTGTTTTATAAATTAAGGACGATGAGTTAAATGGATTAGTTATAAATTTTTCAGCAGTTAATTCGGCTCGATTCAAATATCCGCGGCTCAGACCATCACCACCGATATACAAATCACCGATGACACCTATTGGAACTTGTGCTAGATTTGCATCCAAAATGTAAATCTGTGTGTTGGCAATCGGCTTGCCAATACTTACGCTACCTGAAATATCTTGCCGAGATTTTTGGACATGATACACAGTTGACCAAATCGTCGTCTCGGTTGGACCGTAAAGATTCCACAATTCAGCACCGCGTTGTAATAACTGGTCAGCAAGATCATTAGGCAATGCTTCACCGCCACAGAGAATCTTGAGATTCTCTTTTCCTTTCCAGCCAGCTTCAATCAACATGCGCCAAGTAGCAGGTGTGGCTTGCATCACTGTTGCATTACATCGTTCTATTTCTTTCATTAATAAATTGGGATCGAAAGCAGTTTCTTTGTCAGCAATGACAACTTTTGCACCTGTTATTAATGGAAGATACAACTCTAATCCAGCAATGTCAAAAGATAATGTTGTAACAGCAAGCAAAGTATCGTCAGCAGTTAAACCTGGTTCCTTTTGCATAGACACAAGGAAGTTACCCAAAGCCTGATGTGAAATCATCACGCCTTTGGGTTTGCCAGTAGAACCACTTGTATACAAAATATAGGCAAGACTCTCAGAAGTATGTTTATTTTGTTTGCGAGTTTTTTTAGTTTTAGAAGATAAATCAAGTTCATCTAACAAAACTACTTTTCCAGAATATTCTGGGAATAATGACTTAAGAGAAGCTTGTGTGATTAATACAGGTGCAGCAGAGTCTTCCAACATAAAGGCAAGGCGTTCTAGTGGAAATGTTGCGTCAAGAGGCACATAAGTACCTCCCGCTTTATGAATACCTAACAAAGCGGCAAGCATTTGAGGTGAGCGATCAACGCATAAGCTAACGATTGTTTCAGGCTTTACTTTATGTTTTCTCAAAACATCCGCGATTGTGTTTGCTGTATTATCTAATTCACGATATGTCCATTGCTGATCATGGAATACTACTGCAATTGCATCAGGTGTCTTTTCAACTTGTTCTTCAATGAGTTGATGCAAGCAGAGGTCACGAGGATAATCTGCTTGGGTGGCGTTAAGTTGGTCGAAGAGAATCCGCTCGGAGGTAGAAAGAAGCGGAATCGTCGAAAGAGGTGATTCGGGTGATGCAGAGATTCCATCTAATAGATTTTGGAAATGTTCAGCAAATCGAGTAATCGTAGTTGCATCAAAGAGGTCAGGGTTATAGATGAAAGATGCAGATAAGTTGTCACCAGTTTCTGCCATCATCAATGTAAGATCAAATTGCGAAGGCTGTCGTAACAAGCTCATTGATTCGAGAGTCAAATCACCAAACTTAATTTGTGCACCAGGGATTCCAAGTGCAAGTGAATTCAAATCGCGGACGTTTTCAACATGCGCTTTTTCATAAATGAATGTTGTTTCAAATAACGGCGGACGACTTGCATCACGATGAAGAGCATGCAAACGGTCTGCTAACAATGCAGGTGGAAAATCTTGATGGTCAAGTGCATCTAAAACTTTTTGGCGAATCTGTTCAAGGAACGAAATGAAATTTGGATCATTCGCAAAATCTGCACGCATCGCAACAGGATTTACAAAATATCCCATGATGCCTGCAAGGTCAGGATGAGTTCGTCCAGCCATTGCCGAACCAACAAGAATATCATTTTGACCACTATAACGATGCAAGAGCGTTTGAAATGATGCAAGCAAAGTCATATAAAGTGTTGCACCGTTTGATGATGCAAGTTCTTTGAGTCTTTGCGTTAATTCAGCATTGATATGAAGATGTTGCGTTTCACCGCGATAAATTTGAATCGGTTTGCGCGGACGATCAGCAGGAAGATTCAAAATCGGCAACTCACCCGATAACTGCTCACGCCAATATTCCCAATGACGTTCTCCTTCTGCATTCGCAAGTGATTCATTTCGCCAATGTGCAAAATCTATATATGAATGATTGAGATTCAGAAGAGGTGAATCACCCCCATTTTTTTCTGTGACATACAAGCTCATTAATTCAGAGGCAAGCAACGTCATTGACCAGAAATCAGTGATGATGTGATGAACTGCTAACAAAGCAACTGTTTCTTCTTCTGAGCGATTGAAAAGAACGACACGAAAAGCCGATTCATTTTCTAAATCAAATGAACGGAAAGCATATTCTTCAAGATTAGATTGAAGCGCTTCTTCCGACCATGAAGCTGATTCAATTTCCTCAAGTGGAAGTGGCAACTGTGAGTGGACTCTCTGCATTGGCACGCCATCCACCACTTTGAAAGTTGTTCGCAAGACAGCATGACGATTCATCAAACCTACAAAGGCGCGACGGAACGCATCGTGGTCAAGTTTGCCAAGCAGACGAACCGCTCCTGACACGTTAAATGAAACACCCTCTGGCATGAGTTGGTCAAGTAACCACATGGCTTGTTGATTATGTGTAAGCGGATGAAAGCCATCATTATTTTGTGATGGAATCACAGTGACATTAGCTGGCTCATCTACATGTTCAAGAAGTTGTGTTGCTAATCCTGATACAGTTGGTCCTTGAAGCAAACTTGAAACAGGCAATTGGATTCCAAGTTTTGATTCCAATGAGTTCTTGAATTCAATCGCCATCAACGAATCAAGACCCATTGTGTCGAGAGGTTGAGTGACACTCAAACGCGCTGCATCCATTCCTAATACACGAGCAGCTTGTTTTTGAAGAAACTCTTCTAAAACTTTTTGTCGTTGGGCTGGCTCAAGAGCAAGAAGTTTTGAATGACTTAAATCATTATTCTTCGATGATGAGGTTTTAGATTTCCCATTTTTGCTACTATCAATTTTCTTTTCTTGTTTTCCATTGGAGCGTGATTTTAGAGACAATACTTCATGCTCATCATGTTTCTTTATTTTCTCTGGACGGGTTGTTACTATTTTTGATGAAGGCTCTAGCCAATATCGTTGACGGTCAAAAGGATAGTTGGGCAGATAAACTTTATTACGCGAGTACCCAGAATCGAATCCGTGCCAATCCACATCCGCACCTTGAACATAAAGTTTTCCGAGGCTGTCTAAAATTGTTTGCCATTCATCTTGATTTTGTCGCAGGGATGGCAACCAAGCGAATTTGGATTCAGGCAAACAACGTTTTCCCATTCCCAACAAAACAGGTGCAGATCCAATTTCAATGAAAGCATCAATCCCTAAATTAGCAAGTGACCGCATTCCTGCAGAGAATTTCACTTCCGCACGGATATGGTCACGCCAGTATTTGGCATTGATAGGTTGAGTAATGACTTCACTAGTGACATTAGAGATTAAGGAAATTTGAGGATTGGAGAATTGGATACGTTTAGCAAAAGATTCAAACTTATCAAGAATTGAATCCATAAGTGGTGAATGGAAAGCATGCGAAACTGTTAATGGCTTTGAGATGATGCCGAGTTTGGTCAATTCATCTACTACACTTTGAACAGCAGATTTCTCGCCAGAGATAACAGTGTTATCAGGTCCGTTTGTGGCGGCGATAGAAACTTTTTCTTGATAAGATTTTAATACATCTTCAATACGATTTGCATCAGCAAAGACAGCGACCATCGTCCCGTTTTGAGGTAAACCACCCATTAAACGAGCGCGTTCTGCGATGAGTCGCAATCCATCTTCTAAACTAAAGACTCCAGCAATACATGCCGCAACATATTCACCGACACTATGACCAAGAACTGCTTGGGGTTCAATTCCCCATGAACGCCACATTTGTGCGAGGGCATACTCAAAAGCAAAAAGTGCGGGCTGGGTATATTGAGTTTGGTGAATCGTTGAATCGTTTTTATCTGACGAGAAAATGATTTCAAGCAAAGAGCGATTCAATATTGGATCAAGAATTTTTGCACATTCATCTAACGCATCATGAAAAGCAGGTTGAGTTTCATATAACTGCTTCCCCATTCCTACATATTGTGAACCTTGACCAGTAAAGAGAAATGCGACTTTCGGTTGTGTACCTGGTTTTGCATGACCAAACGAAACAAAAGGCGATTCTGAATTCGCGAGGAAGGCATCAATACTTTTCTTTAGTTCTTCATTATTCCCTGCTTGAATTGCAAGACGATGTTCAAAATGAGAGCGAGTTGTGTTGGCAGTGAAAGCAATATTATTGAGGTTTAAATTATCTAAGGCAGAATAATATTCTGATAATTCTTGAAGAGAGTTTTCGGTTTTGGCTGATAAAGCCAAAATATGACGCGGGCGTTCAACCTCATTCATGTTTTTATTTTCAACTAAAAGCGGTGCATCTGATAAAACAATATGTGCATTGGTTCCACCAAAGCCAAAGGAACTGACTCCAGCAAAACGTGATTGCTCAGGTCTCTTCCACGGTCGAAGATATGTTCCAATTTCCAATCGCGAACCATCTATCGAAAGATATGGGTTAATTTCTTTTAAATGAAGATGTGGTGGAATGGCTTCATTTTGCATCGCCAATACTACTTTTATCAAACCAGCAATCCCAGCCGCTGATTCAAGATGACCAATATTTGTTTTCACCGAACCAACAAATACTCTGTTACCTGATTCTTCTTCACCTAACACAGCTCGCAAAGAAGCCATCTCAATTGGGTCACCTAATGGCGTGCCTGTGCCATGCGCTTCCACATAACTAATTTGATTTGGCAAAACTTGTGCTTGCGTTAATGCATGTCGAATCACATCTTGTTGCGCGAGTCCATTCGGAGCAGTCAGCCCATTGCTACGCCCATCTTGATTCACTGCCGAACCGCGAACCAATGCAAGAATATTGTCCCCATCACGCATTGCATCGGATAAACGTTTGAGAATGACAACGCCACAACCTTCACCACGCACATAGCCATCTGCATTGGCATCAAATGTTTTACAACGACCATCAGGAGAAAGCATTCGCGCTTGTGAGAAAGTGATTGTCAACTCTGGTGTTAGGATTAAATTCACGCCTCCTGCCAAAGCCAAATCTGATTCGCCACTTCGGAGACTCTGACATGCAAGATGCACGGATACTAATGATGATGAACAAGCTGTATCCACAGCCATACTCGGTCCGCGCAAATCAAACACATACGATAAACGATTTGCCGCAATGCTATGTGCATTGCCTGTACCTGCATAAGCATCGATTCGTTCGGGGTCATCAAATTGCAAGCGTGAATAATCTGAACTGCTGATACCAACGAACACGCCTGTGCGAGTTCCAGCCAAAGATTGAGGCGAGATAAATGCATTTTCGAAGGCTTCCCAGCTGACTTCAAGAAGGAGGCGTTGTTGAGGGTCCATGCGTGCGGCTTCACGTGGAGAAATCCCAAAGAAATGTGGATCAAACAAATCCACATTATCAAGAAAGCCACCGAAGCGCGTTGTGACTTTTCCAGGGTCGGGAGTCTCCGAATGAAATTCATCCACATCCCAACGTTCAGATGGGACTTCTGTAATTGCATCTACACCTTTTCGTAACAATTCCCAAAATGCTTGTGGATTATTCGCTTGAGGGAAGCGACAACTTAAACCGATAATTGCGATTGGTTCATTGAAGTTATTGAAAACAGGTTGAGGAGATGAAAGTGTTGTTGATTTAGCAGGTTGTGAATCATTCGATAAATAATTTGCTAACGATTCGATTGTTGGATAATCCCATGCGAGTGTAGGAGCAAGTTTTCGATTGAGAAAAACTTCAAGGTCACCTGTGAGGCTAACGGCTTGAACTGAACCTAATCCATAAAATGTGAATGGTTGGCGGGGGTCAAGAGAAGATTTATCCATCTCTAGCATAGAAGAGATTTGTTCTGTCAACCACGCTTGAATCTCGGTTGATGTTTTTTGATTAGAAGTATTGACTGGTGTATCAATCTTTTGAGTTGAATCTTTTTTTGTTGTAATTGGCTTTGCCCGCCATTCTCCTACAACTTCCAATTCATTTTCTAGAAAAGCTGTTTTCGTTGCGCGGCGTTGAATCTTTCCGCTGGATGTTTTGAGGATACTCATCGGTTTGACGAGCACAATTGCGAATGCTCGCAAATCATGTTTTTCAGCAACTGCCTGACGAATGGCTGAAGTCACTTCATTGATGTCTGCTTTTCGGCTTTGGCGTGTGACCTCTTGCACGATGACGAGTTGTTCTTTGCCATTTTCAGTGACAGAAAATGCTGCACCACCTGCGGGTTGCAAGGCAGGGTGACAAGACTCAACAGTTAATTCAATATCTTGAGGATAATGATTGCTACCATTGATAATAATCAAGTCTTTGATACGACCTGTGACATACAGTTCATCGTCATGCAAAAAGCCAAGGTCACCTGTGCGTAAAAATGGACCTTCGCCTGTATTCGCTATATATGCTTGAAATGTATTGCGTGTTTCTTCTTCCATTCCCCAATATCCCTGCGCCACGCTTGGACCAGATACCCAAATTTCGCCGACTTGATTTGCTTGGCATTGTTGTAACGTAGTTGGATTAACAATTACGATTCTTTGGTCAATGACTGCTGAGCCACAACTCACCATTGTCAACGCGTCATCATTGTTCTCGGATGTAGGAACTACTTGGTCAGTTTCTAAAGATTTTCTACTTACAGTAAATGTGGTTATCTCTGCTGGCCCATCACCCCCCGAAACAATCAATGCACTTTCTGCCATCCCAAAACAAGGGTAGAAAGATGTCTTTCGGAAACCGCACCCTGCAAAGGTTCGAGCGAAGCGTTCTAATGTCTCAGGTCGAATCGGTTCGGCTCCACAAAACGCTACAGCCCAAGAGCTCAAATCTAACGTTTCCATTTGTTCAGGAGTCACTTTGTCGGCGCATAAGTCATACGCAAAGTTTGGTGCGCCACAAGTATTGCCTTTATATTGGGTAATGGCTTCCAGCCAGCGCACTGGACGTTGCAAAAAAGATGCGGGCGTCATCAATGTTGTTGCACCACCTAATAACATTGGCTCCAGAATGCCGCCGATTAATCCCATATCGTGATAACTCGGAAGCCAAAAGACTCCATGTACATTGGAATCAAGATGGAAGCCATAACAGATGGCTTTTAAGTTGTGCATGATATTGCCATGACTCAACATCACACCTTTTGGCTGACTGGTAGAACCAGATGTATATTGAAGGAATGCCAACGTGTTAGGAGAAATATCAGGGCGACGCCATTCCGCTTCTAACCCAGCTGGAACTTGCTCTGTATCTAGCCAACGGAGTGCCGCGAGGTCAGGCGTGTGCTCAAATCGCTGTTCGATATTGTGAAGAATCGTTGAGGTGGTTAAAGCAAAAGAAGCATGAGAATCATCTACGATGGCTTGAATGCGTGGCACGGGGCGATTCAAGCGTGGAGGATAAGCAGGCACAGCCGTCACACCTGCATACAAACATCCCATAAATGAGGCGATGTAATCCAACCCGGGCGGATAGAGAATCAAAGCCCGCTCACCGTTGGCATTATGACTCTCCAACCAAGCACCAATCGCACGCGCGCGACGATCTAGCTCAGCATAGGTGATGATGATGGCTTCTGTATCGCCTTCAGGCAAAAAGCGGTAAGCTAAACGGTCTGGATGTTCTTCTGCCCTCATTCTTAATACATCAGGCAGAATATCTAGTCCTATAGGTATATCAGAACCGACGAAAGAAGATGATTTCTTCATAAAAAATCTTCAAAAAGGGAAATAGTTTTTTAGTTATATCATAAAAGATATACTAAAAAAACACGGATGGTTATAAAAAAGTACTCTACCATAAGTACTATACCTTTGTGAAACAAAGAATGTAATAATTAGTGGATAACCCATATAGGTGAATTTTTTGCTAGACTGCTTGACATGCTTTCTTTCAAAAAGGTATAATCCAAGTCGTTATTTTTTTCTTGAAATTATTTTTATTCTTAGGGATGGAAATTCATAACACGCCTTGATTGTAAATTTAGAAATAGACCTAAAGAAAGCTCGTCGAGATGTCTATAGAAAAGGAACAGACACGTGGCTCAATCAAGCAACTTCAAGTTGGTTCTTACCAACGAACAAAGCAGTACTTCTCCCAAAGAATTTGAACTAATCAAGTCAGAAATGATTGCTGGGCGTGATGAAAGTGTGGACATTGTAATTCCCACACCTGCCGTATCGCGTCGCCATGCAAAGTTTGTGCAAGAGGGCAATGGATATGTGATAGAAGACTTGGGTAGCAGTAATGGTACCTTTGTTAACGGTCAGAAAATTTCTGGGAGGCAAGCTCTTAAACATAAGGATCAGATACGATTGGGTCAAGCCGTAACCCTCGTTTACGAAGATCCAACGCCTATTCAAGCCAACCTGAAAACTGAAATAGGTTCAGCCCCAGTTATTCAAGAGTCTCCTAAAACTATCATAGGATCAGCGTCTGCTGGCGTTATGCAGACAATAATTGGAGAAGAACCTCAGCTAAAGTCAAAGGTCACTGAACCTCCTCAACTAGTTGTTGATGTGGCTGGAGGCAATTCAAAAACTCATACCTTAACTCGCTCAACCTTGACCATTGGCAGGCTTGAGAACAACGACATTGTCATCCCTTCACAAATTGTTTCAGGACAGCACGCCCGCCTTGAGCAGGTAAGTGGAGGAGGGTACAAAGTCGTTATCCTTCCAGAAGCTCGAAACCCCATTCTATTTGAAGGACGTCCAGTTGAAGGTTCTCGTGTTTTGCGACATGGTGATGTACTAAGAATCGGTAGCCTTGACCCCGGCTTGATGGTGACAATTACTTATCAATCTCCAAGTCAGGCAACACAAGAAGTAGATCGCGATATCGTATTTGGTGAAAAGACACTGATTCAAATTGGGCGTGATCCAAGTAACGATGTTGTGCTTCCATCACCTAATGTTTCTCGTTTTCATGCACAGATTCAAAAAGTAGGTCAACGATATCGTGTTGAAGATTTGCGCAGTTCTAACGGAACTTTTGTCAACGGAGAGCGCATTGATGGTCCATTTTGGCTAAAGCCTGAAGATTCAATCAGTGTAGGGCAATACCGTTTTGTAATGGGCAAAGATCAACTTGCCAGTTATGACGACAGCAACGGGTTAAAAGTTGATGTTGTCAACTTGAACAAGTGGGTTCGCCCTGATTTGAATATTCTTCAGGATATCTCTGTTTCATTCAAACCTAGAGAGTTCATTGTGGTGGTTGGACAAAGCGGTGGCGGCAAATCCACATTTGTAGATGCAGTTGCTGGTTATCGTCCAGCTACACCCCCTTCGAAAGTATATGTTAATGATATAGATATTTATACACATTTTGATGCCATACGAAATGAAATTGGTTTTGTGCCACAAAAAGATATCATCCACATGGAGTTGACCATTTATCAAGCTCTGGATTATGCCGCTCAATTGCGTATGCCTTCAGATACATCCCCAGAAGAACGCCACAAACGCGTGATGGAAGTTCTGGCAGACCTTGACCTCACCCATCGCAAAGATGTTCAAATCAGCGGCTTAAGCGGTGGACAACAAAAACGCGTCTCTATTGGGGTTGAGTTGCTCACCAAACCCGGCCTTTTCTTCCTTGATGAACCTACGTCTGGTCTTGACCCCGGCACTGAAACTGCCCTTATGCAACTGATGCGTCGTCTCGCTGACCAAGGGCGTACAATCGTACTCATCACACACGCTACTAAAAATGTAATGCTAGCAGATAAAGTGATTTTCCTTGCACGTGGAGGTTATCTCGCTTGGTTTGGTCCACCGGATGAAGCATTGGCATACTTTGATCAATATCGCTCCGAACGTGACCGCCGGGCAGGCAAAATCGAATTTGATGAAATCTATGCCATTCTGGATGACCAGGGCAAAGGCAAAGCCCCCGAATGGTCACAACGTTATCGCGAAAGTAAAGCGTATCAAGAATATATTGCCAAACCGCTTGCAGATAAGTTTTCACCAGAAAGAGCGGCAACCGTTCGAGACCCCGGAAGAGCCATACCGAAAACAAGCAATACATCTTCCACAAAAGTTTCCGCATTACGGCAATTTATGATTCTTTCAGGGCGTAATGTCAAAATTCTAACGCGCGATAAATTTGCACTGGGCTTGATGCTTGCTACGGCTCCTATTGTCAGCTTGTTAGATGTGGTTCTCGCACTTGCCCTCGGACGGACGCCTTTTGATTTTTTCACCGGTAATATGACCAATGTGATTATCACTTTGTTCTTAATGACCATCTATGGTGTTATGGTGGGTGGAATCTCACAGATGCGTGAGATTGTCAAAGAAGCAGAGATATACAAGCGCGAGAGACTGGTCAATTTACAAATTTTCCCCTATATTTTTTCAAAAGTGTGGATTGCCGCCCTGCTTGCTTTCTATCAGGCAGCGGCATATGTAATTGTGCACTACATCGCATTTGATATGCCAGGTGGTGTTATAGAATTCATCTTAATTTATATTACGATGGTACTTGTAACGTTTGCAGGAATGATGTTAGGTCTGTTTGCCTCTGCCGTAGCACCAAATGCAAACTCTGCTCCTTTGATTGTGATAATCCTAATGTTGCCGCAAATTGTATTGGGTGGCGCAATTGTGCCTGTGCCACCGGCAGTGAGTGCGCCGACATCTACGCGCTGGGCACTCGAAGCCATGATGAGTGTAACCGGGGCTGGTTCAGATGTGATATCAGATGTCTGTTGGGCTCTGCCCCCTGAGATACGTGATTCCATGACTATGGAACAAAAATTGGAAAACAATTGTAAATGTATGGGTGTCAATTTGCTTAACCCAGACTCTTGCAACCATCCGGGTATCGGTGCTTTCCGTGTTGGTGAGTTGGATGGACCTTTACCTGTTGAGCCAGTTCGTCCCCCTGATCCGGTCCTCCCAGAACGTCCAGTCCAGCCGGAAGATCAATCCGATAGCATCGCGATGGCAGACTATTTTGCCAAACTTCAGGCATGGGAAGCTGAGGCAACCGCTATACAGGCGGCTTCACAGCAGGCTTTTGCCCAATACGAACGCGATTTGGAATTATATATAGAAGCCCGTAAAAATATTGAGACATCTGTAGCACCAGCAGAAGGTGTTGTGCGAACATTTTACAATGCTATCTATTGGGGCTATGTGAATAAGGAAGACACTGTAGCATACTATGGCAAAGTTATCACAGCCTGGTTTGTACAGATGTTAATCTGTCTGCTTTTGTTTGTTGCAATTCTAGTCTTTCAAAAGCGGAAGGATGTGATTTAAGTATGATAAAGATTCAGCGACTTGTAATACTCCCTATCATAATGATATTGATTTCACTTGCTTGTGGTGGTGGCACCAATCCATCACAAGAGAGCACTTTGGAGGCGATTAGTAATCAAGTCAGCCTGACTGGGACAGCCGCCGCCTTGGAAAAGGAGCAGTCAAACACAGCCGATCAATCTGCGGCTGCTACCCAAACTGCGTTGGCTTTGATGGGTCCAGCACTGACCGCAACAGCTGAAGCAGCATATGGACCGATTCTGGCTGAACTGCCCAAGTATGGTGTTGATCCTACCTCCGGGCAGATGGCTTGGGTGCACCCTCCTGTGAGTCTAGAAGTCGAAGGCTTCATGAATTTTGATTATGTCAATTATTACATTTCGACACTTGCTCAGGATTTCGTCATTTCTGCTGATATCACATGGGATGCCATAGGTAGTGAATCAAGTTGTGGATTTGCCATACGCTCCGATGGAAACGAAGATGCAATGGATACGTATCTTGCTACCATTTCACGGGTCGCTAGTGGACATTTTATATTTCTTACAATCGCAAAAGGGGAAGCTGTCACTGGGCAGGATATTTATGCGAAAGGACGTGACCCGGTTTTCGATTGGCAAAATAATGCAACCAATAATTTAACAGTTGTCGGGCGTGGAAATCGTTTCTGGATCTATACCAACGGAACTTTAATTGGTGAGATTGACCCAAGTGCTCCACCTGTATTAGTTCTACCTCCAGAACCACAAAGAACACCGGGTATGTCAGACGCGGAGTTCATGTTGGAACAAGCAAGTTATGAACAAGAGGTTGCTCTGGTAAGGGCAGAATATAATGCCAGATTGAATGCTCTTAAAAATGCTGATACGACTTTTGATCGTGGTTTTATGGCTATGGTGGCATTGAGTCGCGCTGGAAAAAAGGCTACCTGTCAATTTGAAAATGCTTGGTTGTGGTTGATAGAATAAAAATGTAAATATCGTTCTATTTTATAATAGATGAAAATCAAATTATTTTGTTGTTAGTGATTATCAGGAGAAAGAAATGCCTAAATCTAAATGGACTGGAAAGACTCTAAACAAGCGATACGTTATAGATGAAATGTTGGGGCAGGGTGGTATGTCGGCAGTGTATAAAGCTACCGACCCCAACTTGAAGCGGGTTGTGGCTATCAAGATGATACATACACACCTATCAAGTAATCCAGACTTCGTCAGGAGATTTGAAGAGGAAGCTGCCGCCGTGGCTCAATTACGCCATCCCGGCATCATTCAAGTGTTTGACTTCAATAAAGATGATGATGTCTATTACATGGTGTTAGAGTTCGTACCTGGTGAAACGTTTCAAGATCACCTCAAACGGCTCAGCGACAGTGGGCGCCACCTTTCGCCAGCAAAAGCTATCGAATATATGGCGAATATCTGCGATGCAGTAGATTATGCTCACCAACGTGGAATGATTCATCGTGATATCAAACCTGCCAACTTGATGCTTAACACATTAGGTCAGGCTATCTTAATGGATTTTGGAATAGCCAAGATTGTTGGAGGGCAAACACATACTGCTACAGGAGCTGTAGTAGGAACGGCTATGTACATGTCACCGGAACAAATCAAAGGTGAACGTCCTGACCGCCGTACTGATATTTATTCTCTGGGTGTAACATTATTCGAAATGCTTAGCGGGCACCCTCCTTTTCAAGCCGATTCAGCCATGACTTTGATGATGATGCACATTAACGACCCGGTACCAAACCTAAGGAGTCTTAACCCTGAAGTGCCAGATACATTAGTGGCTGTGATTAATAAAGCATTGGCTAAAGATCCCAATGACCGCTACCAGACTGCCGCACAAATGGCTGCCGCATTACGAAATGTTTCTACAGGAGCAAAGTCAGCATCAGCAACTATGATTGATGATGCTACTTTATCTATGGGTACTGGGGCTACCATGTTTGAAGCACCAGCTCAACCCAAAGGCACTGTTGTTGAAAGTAGACCAATGCCAACTCCGATGGGAACAGTTGTGGAAAGTGACCCATATCAAAAGCCCATCAACTCGGCGAGAGGTACCTCAGTTGAAGGTTCAGAAGTAAGACAGCCAACTTCAGGACCTGTTGCCCCTGCTAAAAAGAACAAGTTGGGATTGCCACTTATTATTGGTGGTTTACTTGTTTTGGGATGTTTTGTTGTTGGTGGAATATTCCTAGTTAGCCAACTTTTAGGTGGAGGCACAGGTTCTCCGACTGAGCCACCTGCTATTGTTGCCGACAATACCGAGTCTGTGCCTGTTGCTACTGAAGCAGTTTCAGAATTTCCCACTGAAATTCCAACTGAAACGCCGATTCCATTTACTCCAACACCGGATACACCCTATGTAGTGATAACTGATATTCGCGTAGAAGCTGGCGTTTATGTAGTGGATTATGATGTAAACAACTTCCCAGATGGGTCAAATTTACATGTTCATATCTTCTTTAATAATGTTCCTCCCGAACAAGCAGGTTCGCCAGGCTCAGGACCTTGGAAGTTATCTTGGGGTTCCTATGGTGACCCACCTTTTACACAATATATCTTGGCAAATCGTCCAGCAAATGCAACACAAATGTGTGCATTGGTTGCCAATCCGAATCACTCCATTCAACTTAATAGTGGCAACTGTGTAGATTTACCCGAATAACCTAAAAAGACACAGTAATAAAAAAGATAGGTCATAAAAGTGTGACCTATCTTTTTTATTTATCTATAGTTCTTTCAAAAACTTTTCTTTATTCGCAGACCTTGCCGTTTTTCCGCTGGATGTTTTGAGTATCCAAGTTTCATCCACCACTTTTACGTGACGCACTGCCACTGCTGAATTTTTTGTGACGTGTTTGCGAATCGCATCAGCGATTAATTCTTTATCTGATTCTCCCGATTCAGACTCAGCAATAATGACGACTTCTTCTGTGCCTGATTCTTGGTCATACATCCCAAACGCAACGCATCGTCCCTTGCGCACGCCTGCTACTTCACCTGCTAATGATTCTAAATCTTGAGGGTAGACGTTCTTCCCGCCAACAATAATCAAATCCTTTTTACGACCTGAAACATATAACTCGCCATCGGCAAGATATCCATAATCGCCCGTCAGATACCAATCGTTTTTTATTGCAGATTCTGTCGCATCTGGACGATTGAAATATTCTGTCAACATACAATCACTTTGGACTGCAATTTCCCCAACGACTCTTTCGTCAACTTCATTGAATGATTCATCTACAACTTTGATTTTCACATTCGGAAGAGGCTTACCCGAAGAAGTCATTTTCAGAATTGCAGAATCAGGTTTCCCCTTAAGTGCGAGGCGTTGAGTCATAAATGTTTCGCGGTCAATTTCATCTATCACTGGAGTTTTATCTAGGGGAGATTGAGTCACAGCAAAAACATTTTCAGCCATCGCATAACATGTTTGCATTGCGGAATAATTTAATCCATAACTTGAAAATTTTTCAAAAAATAAATTATGACTTTCGACATGCACAGGCTCAGAACAATTGATGATTGCCCGCCACGTTGAAAGATTTACATTTTCAAGATTTCGCTCACGAATTTTTTGTGCACAGAAATTGAAGGCAAAATTTGGAAGCCACGATAACGTACCTTGATATTGCGAAACGGATTGCAAAAGTTTATATGGCGCGCGCACCCAATCAAACGGCGACATAAGTACGAGCGGAATTTGTAAAATGACAGGCATGATAAAACATGCGATGAAACCCATATCGTGATAAAGCGGAAGCCACGAAACGATGACATCATTTTCTTTATTAAGTTGAATCGTTTTGCTATATGAATTTAATTGATTCAAAATTGCGCGATGCGAAAGCGCGACACCTTTTTGTAAACCAGTTGTGCCTGATGAATGTTGCAAAACCACAATGTCTTCTTGTGATGCATTCATGCCTTGCAAAGAATCAAAATTGATATTTGATTCTGTTTCAATTTGATTCGTCAGAATAATATTTTTTACTGAATCCCCTTCAATCAATGCGCTCCGAATTTCATTTTCAAATTCAGGATAAGTAATAATCGTTGTTGGTTTTGTAATTGAAATTAAAGAAGCAAGGTCAGCGCGATATTTTTCAGGCGCAAGTTTTTCTGTCAAGAATGGCATGATGGATGGAATCGCGCCATGCAAAATCGCTCCCCAAAACGAATAGACCAAGTCTTCACCATGTTGCAGAATCAAAATAATTACTTCGCCTTTTTTGATTCCTTTACTTGCATAAGTTTGTGCATAACGATTTGAATTATGAATCAAATCATTATATGTAATCGTTTTATCTTCCTGACCTGCAAACTGCAAAATAATGCTGGTTTTATCAGGGACAGTTTGATATGCATTTTGGAGAAGATGAGGGAGTGTAGTCATTTTTCTCGTAGGGACGCGGTTTCCGCGTCCAGGGCGAGGTGACCTCGCCCCTAAAATCAATTATTTTCTTGATTGAATCAAACCCGCCAATTGATTTAACGAATCAAACGTATCCGCATTCAATTCAGTATCCTCAATTTTTACACCAAAGGTATCTTCCACAAACAAAGCCAAATCCATGAGGCTGAATGAATCAATTAATCCACTAGAGATTAATGCTTCATCAGGTTTAATTTCCTTATTTGGTTGCTTCAATATTTTTTCGGCAATAAATTTTGCTATTGGAGTTGTGATTTTTGTTGTCATTCTGATTTCCTTTTAATTTGCGACAGAGGTCACAGAGTTTTCTGAGAAAAACCTCAAAGGTCTCTGTGGCTAAGATTTTATTGACTTGTTAATGCTTTTCTTACCGCATCCAACGCTTGCAACGCCGTCAAGTTTCTCCAGGGCCAGCCACTTAACATATTTTTTTCTATATCAAAAAAATTTCTTGAAAAAGATAAATGAAAGCCATCATTCAATTCAGTTGAATGACCTTGATTCGGCAAAGGTTGTAATGCTGCCCAAAAATTCCATAACGGAATATCATACTCAACAGCAATCTCCGCAATTTCTGCATTGATGCTATGGTCGCCTTCAAGGTTATCACCTTTGGTTGCCAAAATTGGCACCACGCCTTGCTCCAAACTATATTCAACAATTTGGCGCATATATTTTCCATAATCATCAGCGGGTCTGCCATTAAAATTTGTTTCCAAACTTATCAAGGCAATGCTTGGGTTATTGACTCGAAATTCACAGGCAATTGGTGTTTCATTGGGCTCGCAATTTTCAGGGTCAGCGCGAAGCGGGGTTAATATCGCCGCCACATTATACCCATCACGCATCGCCAAACTATCCCGCGCAAACGAACCTTCAAAATAATCAATCGTCTCTTGCAAATATTCGTATTCACCCAAACTATATTGATTCGGATAATCAAAATCTACCAAATAAAAACCTGTGCTTGTTTGACAATCCCCAACTTTTGAAAACACATTTGGATTTCGACCCATCTCCAAACCATGCTGATACACTTCCTTCATCGCCTGACTGACGACGGGGATAACTGGTAGCTGTTTCCATTCATCTGGTGCAAGCGTCGGGCGGGGAGTTGCTTTTGCAACTTGTGTTGATTCCACGACTTCGTTTGTTGATTGCGAAATCATAGTAGATGTACTTTCAATTTCAACTTGTGATGTGGCAGGCACATTCATACAAGATACTAAAAACAAACTTAACAATATATATCGTACAAACTTCATAAAACTAAACTCCATTTATTCATGTCATTGCGAGGAGCGAAGCGACGAAGCAATCTTCAACTTAATTAGTAGATTGCTTCGCCACAAAGAACAAAAGCGTGGCTCGCAATGACATATATTTTATTGACAACTTCCTTCAATATACGGCGCTAAACTTTCAGCCAACATTTTTTCTCCAGCAGGTGTGAGATGAATAGCACTATTTGTAAATTCATTGGCAGGGAGGATATCCCACAAATCAACATATTGCCAATTATTTTCTTCACTTAATTCATTTATCATGTTTCTATATTCATCATACGCCCAGCGCGGATAGAAAAAATTATAGCGGATGTCACTATTGTTTCCAGAACTTATTAACATCGGCTCATTTACCAGAATTAATGGTATTTCTCCAGCAATGTTGAAACCTTCCTCCAACATGTTCAAAGCCAAAAGATTTTCATCTAAATTCGGTTTCACAAAATCATGATAACTTTCATCTACATCAAAATCTGTTTGCGCTTTTTCATAAGTATCAGGATAGATTTGGTCAACTCCCGTAGCAGACCACATCACACCATAAATCTGCAAGCGGATTAAATCTGCCCAGGCGCGTCTATCTCCAATGAACGTTTTCTCCCAAAAACTTTTTTGCTTCTGATTATTCTCTACAATCGGAGACATTTGTTTTTCAATGGGAAATGCATCTAACGTCGTCATCCATAAAACCAAATCAGGTTGATATTGCATGGCATACTCTAACACCATAACATCTTTAGTCAATGAAATGGTTGGATATCCAATGTTATATGTTTTGACATTTTTCCCACACGCCGAAAGATTCATTTGATTCAATTGACCAGTCAATGTTTCTTCTGGCTTGAGCAATGTCCCCCAAACGGACGAATCTCCAATCACAATGACCCGAAATTCATATTCTGTTTTTTCTGTTCCATGAATGACGTGTGATGCAAACATTGCATCCAAGTCAAATAGACTCAGGTTATACGATTGCTTCGGATTTTCTCCAAACGGCAATCTTTCTCTGCCTGTGAAGATTGAGTTATATAAAGAAATTCTCCCAATATTTGGTTGCCCGAGGGCAATCAAAAGATTGAGGATGATAAAAAGAAAAATTCCTTTTATGAAAACATTTAGGGGTTTAACTTGATTCATTTTCTTAAGACTCCAATTATAGTATCCATTCCCATTTTGTGTTTTCTGTTGACGAGCCTACTTCCCCGTGTTAGAATGCAACCCGCCTAAATAATGGGCGCGTAGCTCAATGGTAGAGCAGCGGCCTTTTAAGCCGTTTGTTGAGAGTTCGATCCTCTCCGCGCTCACTTGGTTATTTAGTTTGAAAGGTGCAATATGACTTTACAAAACTTCAATACATTTGGTTTAGTAAAAGTTGAAAGAAATAAAATTACATTTTCTTTCAGTACCGTCAATCACAAAAACAAGGCTCACTCAAAAACAATTAGCAGTGATGAAATTTCTACTGCCATTCCCGAAAAAGAAGTAGGTCAATTTCTTTTTGGGATTTCCGTTGAACAAGATAAAGCCACAGCTCACTACTACGTAACCAATCCAATAGAAAACATTGAAATTGAAAAACTGCCGTTAGTAGAAAAATACATAAACATTATTACAAATACGGTCAGAGAGTTTGATTATTTATCTGAGAAAGCACAGCCCGAAGGGCTATAAGCTTGGGTATGTCGGAATGTTTGGGTGAGTTTTGCATCCATTCACGAACACATGCTCGTTATCCAGTCCTGGCGGGACTGGATAACTTTTTAATTATTCCTTCCAATCAAAAATATCGCTAATCTTTACCTCACCAGGTTTCACTTTTTTCTTTACTGCAACTTCTTTCACAATAGCAGACAAGGTTTCCAATGAAATCTTCTTTACCTTCTCAGGGTGGTTCGAGAATTTGTAAATATAATTTCCGAAACTAAAGCCTAACTTCTCTGCCAATTGGTGTAGATTGGCTAGCTTTGAGGTATGTAGGATTCTCTTGATGTTAATAACAAGCATATAAGTATTGTAGCATGAATTATATGCTATTGGGTATAATTCTCGCATGTCCCTTGAAGGCGGAATACTCCTCTCCCTTTGCTTAATCATATTATTCTTGGTCGGCTCAGTCATATTGAACGCAATCTTGATTTCCAAGATACTAAAAACAAAAAACCAAGAAAAAGAAACAAGGAATAGCCTATATAAAGCACTGCATTCAGCAAAGAATGGCATCCGCGAACAGTGGGTTAAATCTATTTCTGATAATATCTATAGAAACGAAATAGAAGTTGAATTTAAGTTAATATTCCCACTTTTGCTTTTTCTTGGGTATTCCCCTAACGATTTACAAATCAGAGTCAATGTAAATATTCAGGTCGGCAGAGAAAAGAAAACACCCGCCGCAGATTGGATTGTTTGGAAAGATGGCAAACCCTATTTCGTTATCGAAGCAAAAAAGCCTGAACAGACGATTACAAGAGAAGTTCTTGACCAAGCGCGTTCGTATGCGTATGGTCTCAATCTCAATAAATATGTCGTCACCAATGGAAAAAAGATTGAAGTCTATATTCGTGGAAATGAGTTTGACACAAAAATACTTGAAGTTTCAGACGAACAAATAGAAGACCAGTGGGAAAATATAAGACACGTAATCGGGAAATAAAAAAAGCCTCCAACATTGGAGGCTTTTTTAAGATTACAAAGACAAACCCAAACCTAATTCTAATTCTGTAAATTTCCTTCGTATTAATCTCTTATGACCAACAACCGTACTATGGTCTATCTTCAATTCTTTTCCGATTTCACCATTCTTTTTTCCTGCATACAGAAGCTTACAAACTGTTCGACTCCTTTTTGGCAAGGAGTTAATTGCATTAAGTATTAACTCATTTTCCTCCGAAAACAGGAGTTTATTTTCTGGGGAATCTCCATCACTAGAGTTGTCTTCAAATAAATCTATTGAAAAAAAAGGTTCTTCATGTTTATCTCTCCCCGTAAAATCATCAGCATAAAAGACGAGACTTTCATATTTTCTTTGTCCTTTTATCATATCAAGCCCTTCATTCCAAATGGTTCTGAAAAGAAAGCTATCTTCTTTGTCCATA
>DQGV01000429.1 GCA_003524705.1 Anaerolineae bacterium
GAAACATTTTTTAATTTGCGAGCACATTGAATACCATCTTCACCATTTAAAACGACATCTACAAATGCGAGGCGTGGTTGCGTTTGCGTTGCAAGTGTTAGTGCTTCATCAACAGTTTCGGCTTCATAGACTGTGCAATTTGAATCTATCTTGCCGATCAACTTTCCAAGTTGTTGACGGTAACGCGCATTATCATCCACTATTAAAACAGTGAGTTCGCTTGAAATTTGTTTTGGTGAAGTCTCTGCCATTTCTTGTCCGCTGGTTGCAAACACTTCGGGGTGACGATGAATATAATTTAATGCTTTCAATCGGCTATCTACACCTAGCACGCGATACAAAGCCGTTAAATGATTCTCAACTGTTTTGATGCTTAAATCTAATTGCATGGCGATGTTGCGATTATCTGCGCCTTGTGCAATTAGACGCAACAATTCACGTTGGCGACGTGTGAGCCACGGCGTGTTTGGAAGTGAAGTTGTGTTGCGACGATTGATGACTTTATCAATTAAATTGCCTGAAATCCAACGGTCACCATTTAAGATTCTTTGCGTTGCTAATTGCAAATCTGCTAAAGGTTGGTCTTTCATGTGATAGCCATCAGCACCTGCTTGTAACAAACCAACGACATACGATTCATCATCATAAGCACTGACGATTAATATTTTGATATCAGGATATTTTGTTTTGATTTGTTGCACGGCAGAAATTGGCTCGAACTCAGGCATACTAGCATCCATGAGGAGCATGTCAATTTGATGTTGTGACAAAAAATTCATTAAGTCGTGCCCGTTGCCAACTTCCCCAACGATTTTGATATTTGGTAAAACTTCTAAGGCGTTTTTTAAACCAGCCCGTACAATGGTATGGTCATCTGCTAATAAAATCCGTATCTGAGACATATATCTACTATTATAAAGAAAACACTGGTTTTAGGGGAAATCGGAATTGGGTTAAAATAAATTATGGACCAAGCGCTATTGCAAGTAAACAATATATCGAAAAATTTTGATAGATTGTCCGTTTTAGGAAACGTCAGTTTTACTTTGGCAAAAGGGGAAGTGATTGGTTTGGTAGGTAGGCAAGGCGCGGGAAAATCTACGCTTTTTCACATTTTGAGCGGGGCGATACCTCCTTCTTCTGGTCAAATTACTTTTGATGGAATTAAACGCCGCTTCAACAATCGCATTGAGGCACAAAAATTAGGGATTGAAACCGTGTATCAAACTTCTAGTTTGATTAATCATTTTGATTTTTCGAATCAAATCTTTTTTGATAGCGGTTCAGGGATTGAAGTTAACCGTAGGACTTCTGGTTTGGTGGAGCAATTTAACGTCGCCCAAAATATTTTATTGGGGCATGAACCTAAGAAATTTTCTTTATTTGGTGTAATTGATTGGGAGCAAATGACACATGTTGCTCAAGAATTACTTGCAGAGTTTGACCTACCTCCTAGCCTAGCGTATGAGCCTGTTAGTAATTTAGCAGATGAACAAAGACAAATTATTTTGCTCTTAAGGGCTTTGCAACGTCCATGTCAGTTATTGCTTTTGGATGACATTATCCCTATTTTAAGTTTCAAACGCCAAGAAATTTTATTGAGCAAAATAAAAAAGTTAGCCGCACAAGGTGTTTCCATTATCATCAGTAGTGATGACCTGAAACATTTATTTACAATTACAGACCGTATTATTGTTTTGTATGAAGGCAAATTAGTCGCAGACCGCCAAACTGCGGAGTCGACTCCGCGGGAGATTGTGGAATTAATGGTCGGCTCCACCAAGCAGGAGCAAGTGTCACCACTGATTTGGGCGTTGGAAAGTTATCACACGGCGCAACAACAAACAGAGGAGTTAAGACGCGCGCAAGCATCCTTACAACAAAGTTTACACGCGCAAGATTCGTTAAATCGTCAATTGGTAGAACGTCTTAGCAATCAATTGCTAGCGTTAGATAAACTCAATGCCGCATTGCAAGCCACACAGCGCAGATTAATCACAGAACGTGAAGATGAAAGAAAAGCATTGGCTCGTGAGTTACACGACCAAATTATTCAAGACATATTAGGTCTTATCTATCAACTTGAAGATGTGGAAGAATTAGCCAGTTCATTGGGATTAAACAAAAAAGTTAATTCGGTTCGTCATGATATGCGAAATTTAGTCAGTGAGTTGCGCCAAATGTGCAGTGACTTACGACCTCCCACGATTGATCATCATGGGCTTCACGCAGCAATTAACTCGCTTGCAACGGAATGGTCAAACCGAAACGGAATACCCATTCATTTAGAAGTCGCTCCTGACTTAGGTCGCCTACCTGAAATGGTGGAACTTTCAATTTTCCGAATTGTGCAAGAAGGCTTAAACAACATCCGCAAACATGCCGCCGCTAAACATGTGCGCCTTTCATTGCAACGAACTTCGTCTACAAATCTATTAGTTCGCTTAGAGGATGACGGCAAAGGCTTATCGAACCCAACCGATATTGCTTCGCTTTCATTAAATAAGCATTTTGGACTGGTAGGCATTAGCGAGCGTGTAGCCTTGTTAGGCGGGTCTATGAATATTGAATCTTCACAAGGGCATGGAACTATTTTACAAATAGAAATTCCGAGTCCATATCCGCTCACCATTTCTTAAGTCACTACCCCTTTGGGTAATTAGGGGTTAACCCCTTACTACCCAAAGGGGTGACCTCTCTCAAAAATTCAGGGGAATAGGCGATGTATAAATCTACAAATCACATACAATCATCTAATCGTTAAAGTGTCTACATTAATATAGCTGTTGCAACAAAGTACAAATTAGGTTTGACCAAGTTTTACCAAACTAGGTTCTTTTCTTCACTATTGGAAGCAAAATGGCTAATCAACACTGCAAGCAAAATATAACGAACAATCAGCAAAGCATTTCCATTTCAAATAAATGGACTGCTTTGTTTTTGTTTTCTAAAGGAGGTGATTTATCTATATAAAGGCATGAGTCAAGTCTTACAAGTCAATATTGAAAATAAACAAGGAGAAGAAAGTATGTCTAAAAAATTTTTATACAATTTGTTAGCGCTTATGATGATGGCGATTTTGGTCCTCTCAGCATGTGCGCCTGCACAACCTGCCACCGATTCAGAATTCGCCGTAGGTATCGTGCTCCCCACTCGTGATGAACCACGCTGGGTACAAGATGAAACCCGCTTCAATGACGCCCTTACAGCGGCTGGCTACGACGTACAAATTTTATTCAGCCAAGGCGACTCTTCAACCGAACGCGCCAATGTTGAATCATTGATTAGCCAAGGCATCAAAGTACTTATCATCACCCCGCATGATGCCGCCGCCGCCGCGGCTTCTGTAGAAGCCGCCAGAGCCGCAGGTATCAAAGTCATTTCGTATGACCGCTTGGTAACAAACACCGAAGCCGTTGATTTTTATGTCACATTCGATAGCATTTCAGTTGGTGCCGCTCAAGCTCAATATTTAGTAGACAATGCTTCTGGTTCAGGCAACCCACTTTACTTATATGCTGGTGCCGCATCAGATAATAACGCCTTCTTGTTCTTTGAAGGTGCTTGGAATGTATTACAACCAAAAATCGCTGATGGCACTTTCGTGATTGCTAACTCATCCGAAGCAGTTGCTTTACAAGATAAAGCCACATTATCTCGTGATGAACAAGCCGCTATCATCAATCAAATCACAACCAATTGGGATTTCAACACTGCCAAAGGTTTAGCGGAAGCGAATCTCACAGCCAATGGTTCGGATGCAAAAGGTGATGTGTTCATTCTTGCTCCAAATGATGGTACTGCTCGTGCTATCGCTGATGCCTTTGGTGCTGACGCTGATGTTTCATCTTATTTTGTAACTGGTCAAGATGCAGAAAAAGCTTCTGTTCAATATATTCTTGATGGCAAACAATCCATGACAGTCTTCAAAGATGTACGCACACTCGTCAATGATGCGATTGCCGCCGCAGTGACATTCCTTGAAGGCGGTACACCTGCCGCCACCACCAGTTACAACAATGGTGTTATTGATGTCCCCGCTAGCCCATCAGAAGTTATCACTGTTGATAAAGGCAATGTCCAATCCGCTTTGATTGATTCTGGTTACTACACCGAAGCGGATTTCACATTCCCAACCGGTGAAGCACTTTCTGTTGGTATTATCTTGCCGACTCGTGATGAACCACGCTGGGTACAAGATGAAACCCGCTTCAAAGATGCCCTTACAGCGGCTGGCTACGACGTACAAATTCTCTTCAGTCAAGGCGACTCTGCTACTGAGCGTGCCAATGTTGAATCATTGATTACACAAGGTGTGCAAGTCATCATTATTTGTCCGCATGATGGCACTGCCGCCGCCGCCGCAGTTGAATTAGCAAAAGAAGCCGGCATCACAGTCATTTCTTATGACCGTTTGGTTCGCGATACCGATGCAGTTGACTTCTATGTCACATTCGATAGCATTTCAGTCGGTGCCGCTCAAGCTCAATATTTAGTTGATAACGCTTCTGGTTCTGGCAATCCACTTTACTTATACGCTGGTGCCGCATCAGATAATAACGCCTTCTTGTTCTTTGAAGGTGCTTGGAATGTATTACAACCAAAAATTGCTGATGGCACTTTTGTGATTGCAAATTCATCCGAAGCTGTTGCTTTGCAAGATAAAGCCACATTATCTCGTGATGAACAAGCCGCTATCATCAATCAAATCACCACCAATTGGGATTTCAACACTGCCAAAGGTTTAGCAGAGGCGAATCTCACAGCCAATGGTTCGGATGCAAAAGGTGATGTCTTCATTCTTGCTCCAAATGATGGTACTGCTCGTGCTATCGCTGATGCCTTTGGTGCTGACGCTGACGTAACCAGCTACTTCGTCACCGGGCAAGATGCGGAAAAAGCCTCTGTTCAATACATCATTGATGGCAAACAATCCATGACAGTCTTCAAAGATGTACGCAC
>DQGV01000120.1 GCA_003524705.1 Anaerolineae bacterium
CGAAGAAGCGTATCAAAAAGCCTACAACTGGCGCATCGAATTGAATGGCAAAATTGACATCAAAGAATATGTGCAAGACCAATTTGGTAATTTGAAATTAAAAGAATACCGAGGCTATGCCAGCGAAGAGACGATTGCACAAGCCGATAGAGATTTGGCATTGGCAGAAGCCAGATTAAATGATGCTCGCCGTGAATATGAACGTTTACTGCAAGGTGAAGATTCTGCCGAAGTTGCCGCCGCAAAAGCACGTGTTGAAGCTGCGCAAGCTACATTGAATCAAGCCTATTTAACTGCACCGTTCAATGGCACCATTACACAATCTAATTTGGTAGAAGGCGACCAAGTCACCGCCGGTACAGCGGGCTTTCGCATTGATGACCTTTCTAGTTTATTGGTAGATGTGCAAGTTTCAGAAGTTGATATTAATAGCGTCAGCGTTGGGCAAAGTGCTACTTTAACATTCGATGCCATTCTTGATAAAACTTATCAAGGCATTGTCGTACAAGTGGGTCAGGCAGGTGAAACCGTGCAAGGCGTGGTTAGTTTCACCGTCACGGTTGAATTAACCGATGTAGATGAACTCGTCAAACCCGGTATGACAACCGCCGTCAACATTGTGGTTGAAGAAGTGCAAGATGTGATATTGATTCCGAATCGCGCTGTGCGATTGATTGATGGTCAACGTGTGGTCTACGTCCTCAGAGATAATCAACCGCTTCCGATTACGGTGACACTTGGTGCTTCATCCGACACATTCTCTGAACTTGCTAGCGGCGATATTAACGAAGGCGATTTGATTATCCTAAATCCACCGGCGCAATTTGGCGGTCCGTTCGGCGGAGGTTAATATGACCGATTGGGTGGTGCAAGCCAAAGACTTAGTCAAAACCTACATGATGGGCGAGTTTGAGGTGAATGCCTTGCGTGGTGTTTCGTTTAACATCAAACGCGGTGAAATCGTATCCATTATGGGACCTTCCGGCTCTGGTAAATCTACCATGATGAATACACTTGGATGTTTAGATAGACCTACCTCCGGTGAATACATTTTAGATGGCGAATCAGTAGCAGAGATGGACGATGACCAACTCGCTAGTGTGCGTAATCGTAAAATCGGATTTGTGTTTCAAAGTTTCAACTTGCTTTCACGGCTGACTGCCGTAGGGAATGTAGAGCTTCCGCTCCGCTACGCAGGCATTACCGAAGGAAGACGCGCCAAAGCACAAGCCGCTTTAGAAGCGGTGGGTCTCAAAGAAAGAATGAATCATCGTCCGTATGAATTATCGGGTGGTCAACAACAACGCGTTGCCATTGCAAGGTCATTGGTCAACGACCCTGCCATCATCATGGCAGATGAGCCGACAGGAAATTTAGATTCTAAAGTGGGCAAAGAGATTATGAATTTATTGTTGAACCTCAACAAAGAACGTGGCACAACTTTAATCATCGTAACGCATGATGCCAATGTTGCAGAACAAACGCAACGCGTGATTCGTTTGCGTGATGGTGAACTCGACCCTGATTATGATGTGACCACAGGCAGGAAGAAATGACTTTTACTCAAGCCTTATTTGAAGCCTTAGAAAGTTTGAACGGCAATAAAATGCGGTCAGGCTTAACCGTGTTAGGTATTGTGATTGGTGTTGCGGCAGTGATTGCTATGTTAGCAGTCGGCAATGGCGCGCAAGCCTCTATCACTGGTTCTATTTCAAGTATCGGTACAAATTTATTATTTGTATTTAGCGGTTCGCCACAACAAGGTCCGCAGGAAGGACCGGGAAGCCAACGTAGTGGAAATAATATTCGTCCGCTGACATTATCAGATGCAAACGCCATCGCAGACCCACTTTCTGCACCGTCTGTTCAGCAAGTTGCCCCTACATTAGAAGGTAATGCTTTGCTTACTTTTGCGGGAGAAAATACAACTGCCACACTTTCCGGTATTACCCCCGAATATTTTGATGTACGAAATTTAGAAATGGCTGAGGGCGAGTTTATCAATCAAGAACACGTTTTAGGAAGAATGTCTGTCGTGGTGCTTGGACCCGAAGCCGCTATTTCATTATTTGGTCGGGCTGATGGCATCGTCGGTGAAACGATTCGGATTGAAGGTCAACCATTTCGTGTGGTTGGTGTTTTGGTCGCCAGAGGTGGTGGTGCCTTCGGTAGTGAAGATAATAGTTCATACATTCCATTTAGTACTGCACAATCTCGTTTAATTCGGCGTGGCGCACGCGACCAAGTGGATGTGATTTATGTGCAAGCCATTTCAGCCGAAGCCGTGCCACAAGCTGTGGAAGAAATTTCAAGCATCATTCGTCAACGCCACCGCACACCAGTTGGTTTTGATGATTTTACAGTTTTCACCCAAGCCGATTTTCTAACCATCTTTGAATCTATTACGGGCGTATTGACCATCTTTTTAGGTGGGATTGCCGGCATTTCATTACTCGTCGGTGGTATTGGCATTATGAACATTATGCTGGTCTCGGTCACTGAACGAACGCGCGAGATTGGTTTAAGAAAAGCACTTGGCGCGCGTAAAAAAGATATTCTGCTTCAATTCCTAACTGAATCATCCTTGTTAAGTTTTATCGGTGGTGTTATCGGTATTATGTTCGGCTGGTTAATTGCTTATATCGTTGGTCAAGTGGCGATTGCGTCTGGCACAAACTTTGTCCCCATCGTCGGCGCAGATGCCATTATTCTTTCTACAACATTCTCAGCCGTTATCGGCTTGTTCTTTGGTATTTACCCTGCTAGCCGTGCCGCCAACCTCGAACCCGTCGAAGCACTTCGTTATGAGTAGCTTTAAGAAAATAACAAGCATCCTTTTGATATTTTTTTTGATTGGATGTATGCCTCAAAATTTGAGCGTAGACAGTGGACAGGAGATGGTGACACCTACTGTCAATCGTCCACCGTCCACTAACACGCCTCAATCTACGGTGACAGTTGCTCCTACATCTACACAGTTGTCTACGCCTCAACCAAATGTGACGATTACAGCAGTAGGTGGCAACATCTACATCCGCCGTGGACCGGACTTGGCATATAACCGCATCGGTGTTTTGAAAAAAGGCGAAAGTGCCCAAGTGATTGCGCAAGATGTGTTATCAAACTGGGTGCAAATCAATATCCCCAATACAGAATTAACAGGCTGGGTTTCAGTGATGACTCAATATTCTGAAATCAATGGTGATTTGAAAACTCTGCCAAATTTTACATTTACTGATTATCCAAAACCAGCCTACATCAAAAACTGCACAGAACATGTTTTATTGGTCATGCCCGGTGAATACTATTTAGAAAATTTATTCACCAATGCACAATACCTCAACGAAGTGCGCGTTGATTCAGGCGTGTATTCTATTTATGATGTCACCCTGCCAGATGAACCTTTAATCCAAACCGTAGATATGCAAGAAGGCGAAACTGCGTATATCACGGTCAATGGGTTGGGTGAAACACACAAATGCCCGTAATGTTAGATAAAAAATCTATGTTACTGCTCCCCAGCCCCATACAACCTTCTATAAATCACAAAAATTTCATAGATGTTACGAATGTAATTTCTCGTCTCTTCAAAACGCACGGATTCTAAAAATAAATCAGGGTCATCACCAGCCAGTTCTTTCCATTGGAGCGAGTTGCCAGGTCCGCCGTTGTAGGCGGCGAGGGTGGCGTAGATGTCTCCATTAAATAAAGTGCGATTTTTTGCAAGGTAATGAGTCCCGAACATAATGCTCACATACGGACGATACAAATCATCAGACGTGTAATCAAGCGGCTTGCCTAATTCAGAAGCGATTTGTGCACCAGTGGTCGGGATGACTTGCATCAATCCGCGTGCATCGGCTACGGAACTGACGAAACCTTCAAATAAACTTTCTTGACGAATCACGCTATATACAAATAATGGGTCAAGCCCATTTTTTTGCGCTTCGGGATTCACTAACTCTGAAAAATAATGTCCGTAACGGATGCGACTGAAATACGCAGGTGCCATCATAGATTCGGCATGAGTGCTTAGCCCAGCAATCGTCAAAATTTGGCGGGCTGAAAAAATCGCCACGCGATACATACCTACATCTAATAAATAATTCGTTAAGCGAAAACTATTGACCGCATCGGCTTGGGTTTCTAATTGTGTGCGTAAATTTTCATATTCAGCGCGTGCTTCGTTATAAAAACCCATGTCCCAAAACTCTTTGGCGCGAATGATGCGTTCGTCTGATGCTAATGGACCAAGATTGCTTAAATCTATATCATTTCCTAAATTAAATGTTAATCGCATCCACACTTCGGCATCGGCGCGTTCTTGCTCAAAATTTGGCGTGTTGGTGATTGTCACTGGTGCAAAGGGAGCACGTCCCAATAACAAATCTCTGGCGCGTTCGCTGTAATAGCCACCTGAGTTTTTGTTTTGACCATCACGCCAAGCAGTTTCTGCGGAGGCGATGTCACCTAATTGTTGATACGTTTTGCCAATCCACAACAAGGCTCGGGCTTGGTCACTGGCTGAGGTGGCAGAAGCAAGACTGCGGTTGAAAGAAGCGAGGGCGAGGTCATATTGTCCGCGCCGATAATCTAAAATCCCCATCATAAAAATTGCTAGCGGTGCTTCTTGCGAGCCGGGATATTCATTGGCTAAACGCGACCATGTTTCAATGGCTTTATCAATTTGGTTGCCGCGTTCGTAAATGCGCCCAGCACTAAACAAATAAGAACTTGAAATGGTGCTAGTGGGTGCATTGCGCACAAACTCTAACAATGTTTCTGCGGCGCGGGTGTAATCATTTTTTTGCGCCCATAAAATAAATGCTTTTTCACCCCACGCATCTGCCCAATTGGGGTGAGCAGGATAATTCGCAATAAAAAAATCGTAATCAACAAGTGCTTCATCGTATAAACTTAAATTGCTTTTTGATAAAGCGCGATAATAATAGGCTGTGCCATCATTATCAGTTGGGTTGGTTTGTAGATAACGGTCAAAGGCGGCAATGCCCACAGCATATTGACCTGCAAAATAATCAACGCGACCACGTTGCAACTCGCTGACTGTTCCACCTAAATCAAGCACTGCCACCAAACTTAGATACGCATAATATGAAAGCGGATAATTGTTGACTGCAAATTTGAATCGTTCAATCGCCGCTTCATTCTGACCTTGTGCCTGATGCGCCAACCCAATCTCATACACCGCCTGAGCTTTGATGTAATCATTCGGTGCACGCGCAATAATGCCTTCATATAATGCAATTGCTTCACCATAATTGCCTAACCCTTTTTGTGAGGCGGCGGCTTTCATGTCTACTTGAATATCGTCACTTAATGATGGGGCTTGAATCGAAGCATTGTAAGCAGAAAATGCACTGGCATAATCTTTGGCGTTATATAACGCATCACCGCGTAATTCTTGCACATACGCATCTATATAACCGGGGCGTAAAACTAAATACGTCTGCCACGCATCTGCCGCAGATTGATAATTTTCTAAACGATAATAAACAAAACCTTGTAAGAAATATGCTTGTGCCGCATGAACCGATTGCGGATATTCTGTAATTAAACTTTGTAAAGCCGTTAATGCTTCGTTGTTTCTGCCCTCGGAGAAATAAATGCGGGCTTCACCCCATTTTGCATTTGCCCGAATTTCAGGGTTGGGTGAATCTTGCAAAGCAATTTGATATTGCAATAATGCAGAATCATAATCACCATAAAACAAAGCCAAATCACCAACGCCCACACGTTCTGTGATTAATGGTGTCGGTGTAACTGTTGGTGTAAATGTAGAAGTTGGTAAAGCAGAAGGGTCTGGCGTTAACGTCCAGCCGGGGGGAATGCTCGGCAAATTAGGCGAAATAGAACAAGCCAAAGTAACAATTGCTAGCCAAACGATAAAGAGCGCACGAATATTTTTCTTCATCCTAGTTTTATAACGGCAAAATATAGGCACGTCAAGCAAGCCTATTAATCAGGTTATAATCTTAAAATGCGTTCCGTTTTTTGGGAAAACAACCAACTCAAAATGATTGACCAACGCATTTTGCCTGCGCGTTTTGAAATCGTTTCATTTAATAAACATAAACAAGTTGCTGAAGCAATAAAAAATATGACTGTGCGTGGTGCACCTGCCATTGGAGCCGCCGCCGCATTTGGATTAGCATTAGCAGGATATGAATCCGCTTCATCATCACGGGTAGACCTGCTCGCTGACCTTAGACATGCGGCTACTGTTTTGAAAGATTCGCGTCCTACCGCAGTGAATCTTGCTTGGGCGGTGGATAGAGTTATGGGTGTAGTAGCAAATATCCCCGAAGGAAGAAGCGCGGATGAACTTTGTCAAATCGTTTTGGATGAAGCACAAAAAATCGCAGATGAAGATGTGGAAATTAATAAACGTATGGCAGAACATGGTGCAACGTTAATCAATGATGGCGATACGATTATTCATCATTGCAATACGGGTGCGTTAGCAACAGTGGATTGGGGAACAGCATTGGGTGTGATTCGCACTGCACATGAGCAAGGCAAAAAGATTCATGTGTTGGTAGATGAAACTCGCCCGCGTTTGCAAGGTGCGAGATTAACGGCGTGGGAATTAGAGCAATATGGAATTTCTTATGAAATCATCAGTGACAATATGTCAGGTCATTTTTTGAAAGCAGGCAAAGTGCAAAAATGTTTTGTCGGATCAGATAGAACGACAGCGAATGGTGATGTTGCTAATAAAATTGGAACGTATATGTTGGCACTTGCGGCGCATGATAACGGTGTGCCGTTTTATCCTGTTGTGCCGACTTCAACCATTGATTTATCACTCGCAAGCGGTGATTTGATTCCGATTGAAGAACGCAACCCAAATGAAGTGTTGGATATTCAATTTCAAGGAGAATCTGTTACGCCCAAAAATGCCAAAGCCCGCAACCCAGCCTTTGATGTAACCCCGAATCGTTTGGTGACAGGCATTGTTACTGAAAATGGAATTGCATATCCACCGTTTGAAGTGAGTTTGAGAAAATTGACGATGGACGATAGACCGTAGACCGTGTTAAATCGTCTATGGTCTATGGTCTGTTTTCATTGCTAAAAAACTTTACATCTATAAAACCTCGTGATAAACTCACGAAAGTTAGAAAATTTATGGCGCACTCACCCGAGTGCGCCTTTTACTGCGAGTAAATAATGGACATTCTCTTAACTGGCTCTGTCGCTTACGATTATTTGATGACCTTCCCCGGTCATTTCAAAGAACAAATTTTGCCCACCCGTTTGGAATCTATCAGTCTTTCGTTTTTGGTAGATTCCATGTCAAAACAACGTGGTGGCATTGCACCAAATATCGCTTACACCATGGCATTGCTCGGTCGCAAGCCACGTGTGATGGCAACAGTGGGTATGGACTTTGAAGATTATCGCGAGTGGCTTGAAGCAAAAGGTGTGGATACTTCTTTAATGAAAGTGGTTACTGGATTATTCACCGCTTCTTTCTTCGCCACAACTGACCATGCATCCGCGCAGATTGCTTCGTTTTACCCGGGGGCGATGGCTCATTCTGCAACACAATCCATCAAAGAATTAGATAAAAAACCAGATTTAGTTGTCGTATCACCATCAGCACCGGATGCGATGATGAAATTCCCTGCCGAATGCCGTGAATTAGGAATCCCATATTTATATGACCCAAGCCAACAAATTTTGAGACTTGAAGGCAATGAACTTGCTCGTGACATGGAAGGTGCGGAATTTTTATTTTGTAACGATTACGAGTTTGGATTAATCTCCAAAAAAACTGGTTGGAGTTTAGACCAAATCCTTGAACATGTAAAAGTATTGGTCATCACACGTGGCAAAGATGGTGCAGATTTATATACCGATGGTATTTCTGTTCATATTCCCACAGTACCAGAAGATGAAATTGTAGACCCAACTGGTGTGGGCGATGCTTTTCGAGGCGGATTTTTATCAGGCTATTCACATGGCTTTGATTGGAAGTTATGTGGTGAAATTGGTTCATTAGCGGCTGTGTATTGTTTAGAGCAAAAAGGTCCACAAAGCCATGCTTACACAAGAGAAGATTTTGTGAATCGTTTCCGTAAACATTTTGATGATGATAAGAAGTTAGATACTTTATTGAAATAAAAATCTATTTAGATTCGTTGGTTAAGCTGGCAGTGTTCGCCTTGATGCCGTACATACCCACTACGATTGATGTCAAGTAGTGCTAATTGTTGAGACCAACTCTAATGAAATAATCAGGGAATGTGGCAGGTGAGTTCTTCTGCGAACACGAAGAAAGAATCGTCACATCGTACTAAGTAATAAGGAGTATTAAAAAATGAGTAACTACGATATTAAAGACATCAATCAGGCTGAAGGTGGTCGTCGTCGCATGGACTGGGCAGAACGTGAAATGCCAGTGCTTCGTTCCATTCGTGAACGCTTCAAGAAAGAAAAACCATTAAAGGGACTTCGTGTATCTGCATGTTTGCATGTAACCACTGAAACTGCAAACTTGATGGTCGCTTTACAAGAAGGTGGGGCAGATATTGTTTTAACTGCTTCCAATCCCCTTTCAACACAAGATGATGTCGCCGCCGCTTTGGTGAATCAATTTGAAATCCCAACCTTTGCAATCAAAGGCGAAGATAAAGTCACTTACTTCAAACACATCCGTGCCGCATTGGAACACAAACCACACATGACCATGGATGATGGCGCTGATTTGGTGTCTTCACTTTTCTTTATTGAAATGGGACGTTTTGAAAAGCTTGAACCATCTTTAGGTGCTTGGGCAAAAGGCTTGAAAGACGAAGAACGAAAACAAATGCTCAAAGAAGTTATTGGTGGAACAGAAGAAACCACTACAGGCGTTATCCGCTTGAAGGCGATGGAAAAAGATGGCGTGTTGAAATTCCCAGTTATCGCTGTGAATGATGCGTTGACCAAACATCTGTTTGACAATCGCTATGGCACAGGTCAATCAACAGTAGATGGAATCATCCGCGCAACCAATGTGTTGCTCGCTGGTAAAACATTTGTTGTGGCTGGTTACGGCTGGTGTGGACGTGGTCTCGCCTCCCGCGCACGCGGTATGGGCGCACATGTTATCGTCACTGAAACTGACCCAATGAAAGCACTTGAAGCCGTGATGGATGGTTATCAAGTAATGACCATGACCGAAGCCTCCAAAATTGGTGACATCTTCTGTACAGTCACTGGTGATATCAACGTGTTGGATAAACATCATTTTGAAGTGATGAAAGATGGCGCCATTGTTGCAAATTCTGGTCACTTCAATGTTGAAATTAACATCCCTGCTTTAGAAGCCATGAGCAAAGGCAAGCCAACTCTTGTTCGCCCATTTGTTGAACAATATCTTACAAAAGATGGACGCAAGATTAACATCCTCGGTGAAGGTCGTTTGATTAACCTCGCTTCTGCCGAAGGTCATCCTGCTTCTGTTATGGATATGTCTTTCGCCAACCAA
>DQGV01000418.1 GCA_003524705.1 Anaerolineae bacterium
TTAAGTCCAGTAATTTCACCAGAGGCATCGGTGTTATCACCAATTAACTTTTCATCTTTCAAATAAATTGTATTCACTGCTCCAATAGATTTTGCCGTTGGAGTTAACTTATCTATAAAGTCAATTACATTTTGCTTATGTGGAATGGTGACATTAAGTCCAGTAATTTCACCAGAGCGAACACGGGCTAGTAAATCTTTCAAGCCTTGTTTATCGTCGAGGTGAATAGGGAATAGTGAATAGTCACCTTCCAAGTCACAGACTTTTAAAGCAGCCGTGTGAATCTTTGGGGACAAGCTATGTCCAAGAGGATACCCAATTAACCCTAAATGAATCATCGCAGCGATTCCAATACTTCATAATAATTGGGGAATGTTTTTGAAACACAAGCTGGATTTTCAATCGTGACTCCGTCAAAGCGTAAGCCCATTAAAGAAAATGCCATTGCCATGCGATGGTCGTTATAGGTTTTAATAGATGCAGGTTGGAAATCTTGACATGGATAAATCGTCATGCCGTCTTCATGTTCGTCAACTTGAACGCCTAATCTTTTTAATTCGTTGCATGTTGCAGAAACTCTATCAGTTTCTTTAACTCGTGCAGAAGCGATTCCTCTAATTCTCGTTGGTGAATTTGCAAATGGTGCGACTGCGGCAAGAGTTTGAGCCGTGTCTGGAATATCACGCATGTCTACATCTATTCCGACGATGGACGATGGACGGTTGATCGTGATTGAATTATCTGATTCTGTAACAACACATCCCATTTTTTGCAGGACATCTACAAAAGCCACATCACCTTGTAAGGATTTGTGGGATATATTTTCTACTGTGACATTTCCGCCACAAATGGCAGGTGCGGCGAAAAAGTATGAAGCGGCGGAGGCATCGGATTCGATTTGGTAATTGGTGATTGGTAAGTAAGTTGATGGGTAAATAGTGAATAGTGAATAGTTTTGGCGCTGAATTTCAACTCCAAATTCTTTCATCACTTCAATCGTCATATCTACATAAGGTTTGGAATTGAGTTCGGTAATCAGTTCAATTTCAATTGGTGATTTTGCATACGGAGCGACCATCAATAATGCTGACAAAAATTGAGAGGAAATATCACCTGCGATTTTTGTCTTTCCACCAGATAAACCAGAAGCCAATATCTTTACTGGCGGACAATTATTTTCTGCTTCGATCTTTACACCTAATTGTTTTAATGAATCAATCAAGTCTCCAATTGGGCGTTCTCGCATACGTGGTTCGCCATCTATAACATATTCGCCATTTCCTAAAGTTAAAAAAGCGGATAAAAATCTCGCGGCAGTGCCTGCATTACCAATAAATAACTCTGCTTTTTTAGCAGGGATTTTTCCACCAAGTCCAGTGACTGTCATTTCATGATTGGCTTCATCTAATTGCATGTCAAAGCCTAGGGTTTGTAAGGCTTGAGAAAAATATTTAGAGTCGTCAGAAAATAAAGCATTGGTTAATTTTGTCGTTCCGTTTGCAAGAGAAGCGATTAACAAGGCACGATTTGTTATGGATTTAGAGCCTGGAACTCGCACAGTTGCATTGAGTGGATGTGTTATCGGAATAATTCGCATTAATGATTCACAATTTCTTGATAAGCAGATTGAGATTGATTCAGTATTACTTCTAATTGCATATAGTTTTCATTTTGCAAATTTTCTTCAATTTCATTTAATGAATTACGGAAAACCTGTATCGCATGTAAAACATTTTCTTTATTCGAACCCAAAATTCCCAGCATCATGTGAGCAGATGTACCTGCAAGGCGTGAAGCAGAACGAAAGCCTGGTCCGATAAAATTTGCAAATTCTTTGGGTAATGTTTTTGCTAAGGCAGAAGAAATTAAAAATGGAAGATGACTCGTAAATGCTAAAGCATGGTCATGGGCTTCGGCAGACATTTCAACGCAATTTGCACCAATCGCAGAAATGATTTGTGTCACAGCAGATTTTGCTTTTGATGTCGTTCGTTCTAATGGCGTGATAATAAATTGAGCAGATTGATATAAATTTGCATCTGCATTTTCTAAGCCAAGTTTTTCTTTTCCGCAAATTGGATGTGCGCCGATGATTTCAAAATTTTCAGGTAATTGATTCATGGATTCAATAATTAACTTTTTTGTTGAACCCAAATCAATAAGAATACATTTTTGTTTAATGAAGGATGGCAATCGTGGAATGATGTCTAAAATAATATTCACTGGCGTTGCTAAAATCAAAACATCTGATTTCGGATAAGGATGAAAAGTCGCTTGAAGCGAAGTCAACTGTTTGGGTTGCAGTAGCAAGCTCAAGCGTGGGAAGATGCGCATCAAATCCAAAAAGCGATTCACATTTTCCTTTCAATGCTTTTGCCAGCGAGCCGCCCATCAAGCCTAATCCAATGATTCCTATTTTTGCATTTCCTAATCGAAAGCCATCCTCCATTTGATTTACCATCCAGCAGTAGCAGGTTTTTTGATTGGAGCAATGCGACGACCCATCGCTTCTGCAATCGCTTTTACTTGATTCACCATCTCAACAAATTTTTCTGGCTTGAGAGATTGTTTGCCATCCGAAACGGCTTTGGATGGTTCGGGATGCACTTCAACAATGAGACCATCCGCCCCAGCCGCAATTGCCGCGCGCGCAATTGGTGTGACGTAATTGACATCGCCCGTTGCATGAGATGGGTCAAGAATCACTGGAAGGTGAGTTAAGTTTTTCAAAACAGGAATTGCATTGATGTCGGTTGTGTTGCGCGTGGAAGTTTCAAATGTGCGAATGCCACGTTCACACAAAATCACTTGTTTGTTACCACCTGCTAAAAGATATTCAGCAGACATAAGCAATTCTTCAATCGTTGCGGATAAACCGCGCTTCAACAAAATTGTCTTGCGAGTTTCACCCAATACGCGCAACAAATTAAAGTTTTGCATATTGCGTGCGCCCACTTGAAACACATCCACATAATCAAGCATGAGTTCAAGTTGAGTTTGAGACATAATCTCAACCACAATCGGCATTCCTGTTTGTTCGCGCGCTTCGGCGAGATATTTCAAACCTTCTTCGCCCAAACCTTGAAATGAATACGGTGATGTACGTGGTTTGAACACGCCACCACGCAAAGCATTTGCTCCCGCCTCACGGACTGCATGAGCCGTTTCTAAAATTTGACTTCTGGATTCCACAGAACAGGGTCCTGCCATCAAGACAATGTCATCACCACCGATATTGAATCCATCAATTGGGAAAACTGAATTTTCAGGGTGTACCTGACGTGAACCAAGTTTGAATGGTTGTGAAATTCTTTTCACGCTTTCGACTCCATCTAATACTTCAAACGGGTCAAGGGCTGGGACGTGAAATTCACCCACCGCGGCGACGATGGCTGTTTCAACACCATAGGTGATATGTGGCGTTAATCCATGTGACTTGACCGTAGCAATCACTCCTTCCAATTGTTGTGGTGTGTAGTTGGGTTTCATTACGATAATCATTTCTTTTCTCCTAAGAGTTCAAAAGTTTTCAGGTTGAAGGTTTGAAAGTTGCTTAACTTTTCAACTTGTAAACTTGCAACCTTCTAACTGTTTTTATTATTGCGCCGCAACCAAATCAGGTCTTAACTTGACTGCGTCACGTAAATACACATGTGTAATTTCTTTTTGCGGAAGTTCTGTATTCCAATGCACCAATACGCGAATCACTCTTGGCAAACTATTCGGCACAGGGATTTCTCTGGCACATAACATCGGAACGAGGCCCCAACCCATTTCACGCGCCGCTTGTGCAGGGAATGTGGAATCCAAATCATCAGTCACTGTAAAAATTGCACTGCCAACATCTTCAGGTTTCATATCTTTATTCTCACCTAAAATTTCTTCAAGCAATTCACGTGTGGCTTGCAGAATCAAATCAGGTTCATTGGCTTGGACTGTTGTTGCTCCACGAATTCCACGAGTTGGCATAAAAGTTTCTCCTTATAATTTCATTTCGTAGGGGCGACCCTTGTGGTCGCCCT
>DQGV01000363.1 GCA_003524705.1 Anaerolineae bacterium
TTATTCGCGATGCAAGTCCAGAAGAATATCCGTCAACAGAACATCGCAAGAAAAAGATTATGCTTTGTTCACAATCATGTTTAGATTCGTTTTTAGAAGAACCCACTATCTTATGCAAGGTACACTTAAAGTCAGAAAAAACTGCACAACAAATTCAGCAAGAACTTGCATCTGTTTTAGATTCATGGAGAAAATTTTATGATTCTTCCAAGAAAAGCGATTGAGTACGACCGTTTTGAATATCAAAAATGGGAACATCACAATGCTGAAACCATTGTAGAAACGCCCGTTTCATTAACCGTCAATGGCAAAGAATGGATTTCGTTTATGTGTACGCCCATTCATTTAGAAGCCTTGGCAATTGGTTTTCTATTTAATGAAGGCATTATCAAAAGCATGGACGAAGTTGCCGATGCACGAGTCTGTGAACATGGTGATAATGTGGATGTTTGGTTAAATCATTCAGCAGAACAACCTACAAATTGGCGCAGAACATCAGGTTGTACGGGCGGCGTCACCGCGGTGGATTTGTTAGCGAAGCCTAATGTGTCACTTGCAGAAAACAGTTTCCACGTCACGCCCGAAGCGATTATGAATATGGTTGAAAAATTATTTGAGTCGCAAGAGTTATATCGAGACACTGGCGGCGTACATACATCGGCATTAAGTGATGGCGAAAAAGTTGTCATCGCGGCTGATGATATTGGCAGACATAACACGCTCGATAAAATTGCAGGCTTATGTTTAATGAAAAATATTTTTCCACAAAACAGGATTTTGATTACCACTGGAAGAATTAGTTCTGAAATGTTGCAAAAAGCCGCAAAGATTGAAGCCCCAATTTTGATTTCAAGAACTTCGCCATCATCACTCTCAATTGAAATGGCAGAACGCTACGGAATCACATTGATTGGGTATGCGCGAAAACATCGCTTCAATGTGTATTCAAACAAGCAACGAATTGCATAGGGTGCGACGCACTCCGGCGCATGATAAAATTCACGCCTTATGAATTTTCAGCGAAAAATTTCAACGCTTCTCTTAACTACGGTTTTGCTTGTTTCTTGCACCTCAACAGAATCTCCCCCGACAGTTTTCCCCACCTATGACCCATTTTTACCTATTGCAAATACCACGCCACAAACCATAGACCCGAGTAGTTCTCCTTCACCATCACCTACCATCACACCAACCCGTGAACCAACGCCTACACGTGCACCTGCCAATGTGCCACCATTCTTTGGCACAACGAGTCAAATTCAAACCACACCCACCCCAGACCCTGCGCGGATTTTACCTACGCCACGTCAAGATGCTGATGAGTATGTAGTGCAATTTGGGGATACATTAGGTGATATTGCTCTGAGATATGGAATCAGTGTGCAAGCCCTCATGCAAGCCAATAATATGACCGATGCAAATACATTGGCAGTAGGTCAAGTGTTAATTATCCCAGCGCCAAATCCTATTGGATTAAGTTCATCTCTTAAACTCATACCTGATTCTGAATTAGTGTACGGACCCGCCACCATTTATTTCGACATTGATGAATTTATCCAAAGCCAAAATGGTTATCTCGCTAATTATGTTGAAGATGTAAATGGAACAATTTTAAGTGGTGCAGAAATTGTCCAACTTGTGGCAAGTAATTATTCAGTCAATCCGCGTTTATTACTTGCAATATTAGAATATCAAAGTGGTTGGGTCACGAATTCATTGCCGTTTAACACATCCTACCCAATGGGTTTGATAGACGAAAATCGTTATGGCTTATATCGTCAATTAGCGTGGGCGGCAAACACACTCAATCGCGGATATTATTTATGGAAAGTAAATGCACTTTCAACTTACATCTTAAGTGATGGTCAAGTCATCCCCATTGACCCAACCATCAATGCTGGCACAGCCGCAGTGCAATATTTCTTTTCACAGTTATCTGATGTTGGCGCATGGCAAATTGATGTCGGCGCATCAGGAGTCATCGTCACCTATTTTGTTTTCTTCGGCAACCCTTTTGGATACGCCATTGAGCCATTAATCCCTGCCGACCTTTCACAACCAGAAATGCAATTGCCATTTCGTGCTGGCGAAAGTTGGTATTTCACTGGCGGACCACACGGTGGTTGGGATGCTGGCTCTGCTTGGGCGGCATTAGATTTTGCACCACCAAACAATACAGATGGCAATTGCAACATCAGCCCGTTTTGGGTAACAGCCATGGCAGATGGATTAATCATCCGCGCTTCTGATGGCGCAGTAGCACAAGATTTAGATAATGATGGCTACGAACAAACAGGTTGGGTGATTTTATATATGCACGTTGCTGAACAAGACCGCGTGCAACCGAATGAATATATTTTTGCAAATGAAAATATCGGTCATCCATCCTGTGAAGGTGGCATATCAAACGCCACACATTTACACATCGCCAGAAAATATAATGGCGAATGGATTTCAGCCGATGGTTCACTTCCATTTATTTTAAGTGGCTGGGTTTCCAGTGGCGATGGCGTGCAATATAACGGCTTTCTCACGCGCGGCTCACAAGTCATTGAGGCGTGGGATAGTGCCAATGATTTCAACTTAATCACACGCTAATTTATACAGATATAATTCATCCAACATGCCTCGTCTCGTAATTATTCTTATTATTACTTCTTTGATTGTTTCAGCCTGCGGAAATTCATCTGTTTGGGGAGTTGCACCTACACCCACACCTGAATCAGCAATTCAGCAAACGCCTCCTGTTGACCCTTTAGCAGGTTCAAGCGACCCCATCATTTTCCCCACTTCTACCACGCCACCGCAATTTGAAACACAATCTGCATACACACCAACACCACAAATCATCTCATTTGAAATTACGCCGACCAACACATCTGCATTAAATGATTCCGCGCCATTTTTGTATTATGCCCAAAGTGGAGATATGCTCTCCGCGGTTTCATCAAGATTCAACGTGAATGAAGCGGAAATTATCTCCGATGCAGATTTAACTAGAACGACATTAATCGATAATGGCGTGTTACTCGTCATCCCCAATCGAATCAATGATCAGACCACGCCTAATATCCAAATCATGCCTGATGCGGAAATTGTCTATTCCCCGACTGCCTTAGATTTTGACGTAGAAGAATATGTCACTTCACAAAACGGATATTTAAGTAATTATAGAGATTACTTAGGTTCAGAAGGTTGGATTGCCGGTTACGACGCGATTGAAAAATTAGCCATTGAAAATTCAATCAACCCGCGCTTGTTATTAGCCGTTTTAGAATTTGAGGCACGTTGGGTACGTGGCGAACCAATTGATTTGTTACGCACAGAATTCCCAATGGGTTTCAATGATTATCGTTATAAAGGCTTGAGCGTGCAAATGGTTTGGGCAATCAACAACATGTCCATTGCATATTACGGCTGGCGAGCAGGGACATTAACCCAGTTAGAATTTCCAGATGGCACAAAACTGCGTTTAGACCCACGCTTAAATGCTGGCACAGTTGCCATTCAATATTTATTTTCAAAATTACATAGCCAAAGCCAATGGGCACAGATTATTAATCCAGATAGCGGATTCCCCGCCATGTATGAAGAAATGTTTGGTGACCCATGGCTACGTGCAAAATTAGTTGACCCATTGTTCCCCGCCGCATTAAATCAACCTCCATTGGTGTTCCCATTTGAACCCGGCGTAAAATGGAGTTTCACCGGTGGACCACACAACGGCTGGGGACAAATTAACCCAAACATTTATGGCGTATCTCATAGTGTATATTCTGCAATTGATTTTGCACCCGCCGCTGATAAAACTGGTTGTATTCCTACCAACACATGGGTCACCGCCGCGGCACCCGGTTTGGTCGTTCGTTCTGAAGATGGAATCGTAATGGTTGACCTTGATGGCGATGGTTACGAACAAACAGGTTGGAATTTATTATATTTACACATCGCCACAAAAGACCGTGTTCCCGTCGGCACTTGGCTTGAAACCAATGACCGCATTGGTCACGCTTCGTGTGAAGGCGGTGTTTCTACTGGCACACATTTACATTTCGCTAGAAAATATAATGGTGAATGGGTTACAGCCGATGGACCGATTCCGTTTGTATTAAGTGGTTGGCGCGTAGTCGCTGGTAATGCACCTTATAAAGGTACGCTTGTGCGCGGCGATGAAACCATCACATCCGATTTACAAGCTCAGGCTTGGTCAAATATTATTCGTGAAGAAGATGAATAAAATCCAGACAATCTTTTTGATTGTTATCCTTACAATCACCTCTTGTAGTTCTCCCTCACAACTAGATTCAACGCCCGCCTCATCCGCACCTCAAACTGGTGATGTGATTCCACAACTTGATTCTACGCCTCAGCCTACTCGTCCGGCATATTCGCCAGGTCAATTGGTAGATTACACCGCCCAAACAGGCGATACACTCCCCGCCTTAGCTTTACGCTTCAACACAAGTGTAGATGAAATATTAGCCGCCAATACATTTATTCCACATGATGCAACCACTATGCCACAAGGCATGCCAATGCAAATTCCAATTTATTATCGCGCATTGTGGGGAACAACTTTTCAATCTATCCCCGACCACGCCTTTGTAAATTCACCGACCAGTTCGGGCTTTAATACCGAAGCGTTTGTTCAATCACAAAATGGTTGGTGGAAAAATTATCGTGCATATGTTGCCGGGCAAATTCGCACTGGCGCTGAATTAGTAGATTATGTTGCCATTAATTACAGCATTAATCCGCGTTTGTTGCTTGCCATTTTAGAGTATCAAGGGGGCGCATTGACTCAAGAAAGAGCACCCACTAGCAGAAAACTACTTGGATTAGAACGCCAATTTTGGGAATCACATTATCTTCAACTTGTACTTGCCGCCAACACGCTCAACAATGGATATTATGGTTGGCGAAATGGCTCTTTGCTTGAATTTGAAGATGCTAGTGGAAATTTATTCCGCCCGGACCCGTGGCAAAATGCAGGCTCTGCCGCCGTGCAATATTATTTTTCAAGAATGTATGCAGGCAATGAGTTTGCGAATGCCATTAATGCTAATGGTTTCTTTGAAACCTACGCCAATCTTTTTGGTAATCCATGGAATGATTCTTTTGAATTAATCCCCGGTAGTTTAACGCAACCAGAATTGAGCTTGCCTTTTCCAAATGCTCAAACGTGGAGTTATACCGGAGGTCCGCACACAGGCTGGGGCACGGGTGAACCGTTTGCCGCGTTAGATTTTGCTCCTCCCGCTGAAAAATCAGGTTGTGTAAAAGCAAAGCCAGAAAATTATGTCACTGCTGTAGCAGATGGTTTGGTGGTTCGCTCTAGTATAGATGGCGTGGTATTGGATTTAGACAAAGATGGCAATGAGCGCACAGGTTGGGTTATTTATTATTTGCATCTTGCTACCGAAAGACGTGCTGTTGTTGGGTTAAATTTAAATGCCGGTGACTTAATTGGGTATCCCTCTTGTGAAGGTGGAAGTTCAACAGGAACGCACGTGCATATTGCTAGAAAATACAACGGCGAGTGGATGCTTGCTGATAGCGCGATTCCGTTTGTATTGAATGGTTGGGTTGCACATAACGGAAGCCGTGCCTATTTAGGTACATTAACTAGAGGGAATGAAGTTGTGATTGCTTGTGAGTGTGGTGATGCGTTTACTTCTGTTAACGCAGGTTTTCCATGAAGTGGAGTTCTCACGATTCTTAATTCTCCGCTTATCACAAACACGGATTATGATTGGTACGAAGCGGAGTTGTTACTCTATTTTATTGGCGCAGGTGAAGAAACAGGAGATATTGTGTATAAAAAGATATTACTGATTTCTATTTATATTTATCGAATTGTAATGCTAATATCAGTAACCATAATATTTCTCGTACTTCCAATTCAAACAGTAAATCAAAGAGATAATGTGGTAGGCTTTTTTATCTGGGTCTTTTTTTGTTATAGCTATTTTTCTGTTTCAACAGCTATTATAAGTATGCTTAACAATAAATCTCATATTTATACAGAATTAAGAAAAAACTTATCTTCCTTGTTGATATTATCAACTAGTTCATGTGTATTTACAATATTGTTTTTTCTAGCCACGAAATGGTCTTTAGGTGTATATCTTCCTTTTATTTCGCCTCAGTTGCTAAACCTAATATCAGCAGTTAATGGCTTATCTTTAGGTCTAAATAATTTTGTACTATATTTTTTTCTCCCTGAAGATGAAATCTAGAAACACACTTCAACATTTGAATAGACATTTATCGAAGTAGCATAATGCTTCACTAACTCTCAATCTCTAGTTCCTATCCTCTACTTGTAAAGTATCGAAACAATATAAACACGCCTGCCAGAATTAATGCAATTGCCCAAACATAATTGGCAAAATCTAAAAGGGAAGCCAGACCAAATATGCCCATCACTGCTAAGATAGCTGCGGGCCAGTATGCCCAGGTCATTTTTGCTAGTAAGGCTACTAATAAAAACGTAATAGCTAGACCCAAAAAGAAAACGCCGGCAGTTTGAAATTCACCAACTTTTTCAGCAACTACTGTAATCGTAGCAATTGTAGATAACACACCAAATGGAATCAACGCCCACCATCTTTCGCTGGGATTGGTAAGATACAAAACAAAAAATGTTAATCCAATGCCACCTAATACAATCGCGCCAGAATATTCTTCAAAATAAGTAGAACCGAAAACCAAAAGTGAAAGCGCGGTCAACACACCACCGGGGATAATTGCCCACCAGCGTCCATCACGGTCAGTGAAGTAGACATACCAAAACGAAAGCGCGATGCCGCCTAAAAAGATTCCGCCACCAATATCTTCGAGTGACTCAGGGAGCAAAATCAATGTGCCGAGTGCCAGCAAGGTAAAACATGGAAATGCCGCCCACCAGTTATTGCTATCACCAAACAACACAAACAGAAATGCCAAGCCAGCAATGACAAACACAGCACCCCAAAAGTAACTTGTGACATTTTCCAAAAATCCCATGGTTTGGGCGAGTGCCAACGAACCGCCCAAAATCAGTAACAAACCAAAAATAATTCTCGTATCAAATCGTTTCATACAAAACCTTTCACTATTTTATTTTTATCGAAGCCGCGCCAGCACTGATGTGAATATCCATTGCATTTGTGGCGGTTTCAAAATCAGGTGATTGATAAACACCATTCACTTTTGGAAAACGTGTTTTATCAATACTCAAATCTGCCGCGCCGAGTGAGGCACGAATACGCGCGGAAACATTTTCAGGGATAGTTAATGTCAACGAAGCGGCACCCAAGTCGAGGTCAGTTCTGAAGCGCCCACGTTCAGGTAATATCAAATCAATATCACTGGCGCCGGCTTTTATCTTTAAGTCAAGCAAATTCATATCGCGCAAGGCAATGATTGATTTATTCGCGCCGATATTAAATCGCAATGAAGTGGGAATATTTTGATTCAATGCCACATCCCAATTGTATTGATGATTTGAATTCCAAAACGGAAAATCCCAAAAGTTGGATGCGCTTCGAATCTTAACATCTAATTTGTTTCCGCTTCGTTCAGCAGAATGCTCCATGCCACCGCCAAATGTGCCATGCAACAATTCATTTGGATTTGCGCCACTGTGAACTTTCAATTCACCCGCACCATGATGAATTCTCAATTTTGATTCACTTGCGTCATCTAAACCAATACTAGCGGATTCAGTTTTTACATCTTGTTTCCAAAACACACTCACCAATGCCCATACACCTAATAGAATAAAAGTAAGGGGCCAGAAAACGCTGGTAAGCGAATTACCATTTGGAAGCCGAATGCCCATTGCATTGGCGAGCATGAGCCCGCCCAGCAAAAGTAACCCAACACCCCAAAGTAAAGAATTGTTTTTCATGTTATTCACTTTGATTTTTATTTCTGAAGGTGCGATACAAACCACTACCCAACACCCACAGACCAAGCAATATCAACAAAATGGCTGGACCATAATTGCCGAGTAAATCCCATCCGCCAAGGAATGCAGAAAAAATGAGAAATAACACGGCACTGAAAACCATCATGTTGAGTCCACGTTTGAGGTTGTGAGCAGTATTATCACCAAGCAAGCCAGCAAGCAATGTGCCAACACCGATAAAGCCTGGGTACAACGTCCACATGTAAGACCATGAACTATAGTCGCGAGTCATTTCTTGATAATAGAAAATTCCGCCTGTGCCAGCCACAATTGCGGCAGGTACAGCCAAGCCTGGCGCACCAAGCACCAATCCAACAATGAAAATCACACCACCTATCAATAACAAGTTAACGGGCCATTCGGTGTATTTTTCAAAAAAATTGCTGAAAGCTGGCACCGTTTGGTCTAGCAAAAACCATACGCCAATCAAAACCAAAATCACACCCAATGCAAGTTGTGAACGA
>DQGV01000008.1 GCA_003524705.1 Anaerolineae bacterium
CATTGGCTATCATTGAAATTCTTTTATTAATAGCGCTCATTTTCATAGCATTATCATAAGTTTTTTATTTAGATACTCTTAAATCTCTCAACATTCCCTAGTGATACAATTAAATGGCATCACCATTTGGAGTTAATTAATGAAAACTCGTTTGGAACATGATTTGCTCGGTGACCGCGAAGTACCTGCAAATGTATATTACGGCGTACATACTTTACGCGCCTTAGAAAATTTCCCGATTAGTAAAATTCCGATTAGTACATATCCAAACTTTATAAAAGCATTGGCGTGTGTTAAACAGGCTTGTGCATTAGCAAATCACGAGTTGGGATTGTTAGAAGATAAAAAGTCAAATGCAATTGTTTCAGCATGTAAAGAAATTATGAGCGGAAAGTTATGTGAAGAATTTGTTGTAGATGTGATTCAAGGCGGCGCAGGCACATCCACAAATATGAATGCCAATGAAGTCATTGCCAATCGTGGATTAGAAATTTTAGGTTATGAACGCGGGGATTATAAAAAATTACATCCACTTGAAGATGTAAACATGAGCCAAAGCACAAATGATGTCTATCCAACTGCGATGAAAGTGGCATTGCGATTTTATATTGATGAATTAATCGAGGCAATGGAAGTATTGCGAATTGCATTTGCAGAAAAAGCAATTGAATTCAAAGATGTTTTGAAAATGGGACGCACGCAATTACAAGATGCTGTGCCGATGACTTTGGGTCAAGAATTTAGCACATATGCTGTGATGATAGAAGAAGACCAACAAAGATTACGAGAAGGTGCCTTATTAATTCAAGAAATGAATCTCGGTGCAACTGCCATTGGCACGGGCATTACATCTCACCCTGATTATGCAAGTTTGGCGCGAAAATATTTAAGTGAAGTAACTGGGATTGAATACATCACGGCGGGAAACTTAGTCGAGGCGACGCAAGATGTCGGCGCGTTTGTGCAACTGTCTGGTGTGTTGAAGCGTGTGGCAGTTAAATTATCAAAGATATGTAATGACTTGCGTTTATTATCATCAGGTCCAAGAACTGGATTAAATGAAATCAATTTACCCGCAGTGCAAGCAGGGTCAAGCATCATGCCTGGCAAAGTGAATCCTGTGATTCCTGAAGTTGTCAATCAAATTGCGTTTTTGGTGATTGGCAATGATGTCACTGTTTCATTTGCGGCGGAAGGCGGACAATTACAACTCAATGCTTTTGAACCGATCATTGCACATAGTTTGTTTGATAGTTTGATTTATTTGAAAAATGGTTGCTTAACGCTGGCTGAAAAATGTGTGAGAGGAATCACAGCCAACAAAGAACATTTATCTGATATGCTCAATAAATCTATTGGCATTGTGACGGCGTTGAATCCGATTATCGGATATGAAAATGCAAGTGCGGTTGCGAAAGAAGCATACGAAACTGGTAAAGGCGTGGCTGAGATTATCCTAGCCAAAGGTCTATTAACCAAAGAACAGTTAGATGATATTCTTAAGCCTGAAAATTTGACTCAGCCGAGATGGTTTAAGAAATAAAAAGTGATACCGCTGGTTGAGTAGCCTCGAATGCTCTTTGAGAGGCGTATCAAAACCAGCAATTAAAAGTAAAAATACAATTTTATATATATCTGTAATTTGTGGTTTCGATACGTCGCATAGAACAAGAGCGCGACTACTCAACCACCGAGTAAACCTAAAGGTGAATGATGACAACAATTTTTGATTCAACTTCAACCGTAAAAACTGAACTCTCTAAACAAAAATATATCGCCTCGGATGAGATTGCTACGATTGTTTATCTTTCAGAAAAATTAGGCAAACCGCTTCTGACCGAAGGTCCAGCAGGTGTGGGCAAAACAGAATTAGCCAAAGGGATAGCAAAAGCCACAGGTCGTGAGTTAATTCGTTTGCAATGTTATGAAGGTTTAGATGAATCTAAAGCATTGTATGAGTGGGAATATTCTAAACAATTGCTTTATACCCAATTGTTACGCGATAAATTAAATGATACTTTAGGCAAAGCAGATTCACTTGCAGGTGCGGCTGACCAATTAGCAAAAGAAGAAGATGTTTTCTTTTCAGAAAGATTTTTGCTTAAACGTCCGTTATTGAAAGCAATTTTGAGTGACCAACCCACTGTGTTGTTAATCGATGAAATTGACCGCGCCGATGCAGAATTTGAAGCCTTTCTATTAGAAGTGTTGAGTGATTTTCAAATCTCTGTTCCAGAGTTGGGAACACTTACTGCAAAACACAAACCGTTTGTAATTCTCACATCCAATAACACACGCGAGTTATCAGAAGCCTTAAAACGCAGATGTTTGTATTTATTCATTGATTATCCAACTTTGCAAGAAGAATTGGCAGTGGTAAGACTCAAAGTACCAGATTTGAATCCGAAGTTAGCGCAACAAGCCGTTGAATTTGTTCAACGATTAAGAAAAGCGGACATGCGAAAATCTCCGTCTATTAGTGAGACATTGGATTGGGCGAATGCTTTGGTTGCGTTGAATGCCAGCAACTTAGATAAAGCAACTTTAGAAGATACAATTTCTGTTTTGCTGAAACATGAATCCGATTTGCAAAAGGCGAAGAGACAATATATCAATCCGCCACCACCGCAACAGCCAAGACCGAGAAATAATAATGATGAGTTTGGAAGGTTTTCTGGAAATTGATATTCACGTAGGGGCGCGGTCATCGCGCCCTGGGCGGGAAAACCCCACCCCTACGGAGAACATAAAATGGAATCTCGTATCTTACAACTAATTGCGGCATTACGAGCAAGTGGGGTTCGGGTTTCGTTGGCTGAATCAGCCGAATCATTTTCGGCTGTGGATTTGATGGGGATTCAAGATAGAGAACAATTCAAATTATCTTTGCGCGCGACGTTAATCAAAGACGTAAAAGATATTCCCACATTTGAAAAATTATTTCCATTATTTTTTGGGACAGGTCAACCGCCGATGATGGGCGGAAACCCGACAGATGATATGACTCCTGAAGAAGCACAGATGTGGGCTGAGGCAATGAAACAATTTGCCGAGCAAATGCGTCAGCGAATGGAAAGGCTGATGAATGGCGAACCATTATCAAGGTCAGAGCTTGAGGCGTTAGGAAAGTTAGTCGGATTGAATCAGGCGGATAATCTCAATTATCAAAATTGGATGGCACAACGCATGATGCGTGCTTTGGCATTTCCTGAAGTGCGTGAAGCGTTGAAAGAGTTGATGGAACAACTGCAACAAATGGGCATGAGCCGTGACCGCGTGGAACAAATGCGCGAGATGATTCAACAAAACATGCAAGGCATGCAAGAACAAATCAATCGGTTTGCTGGTGAACGACTCGCTGAAAATTTAAGTGAACGTCCGCGTGGCGATAACATTGATAGTTTAATGAATCGTCCGTTTCAAGCATTATCGGATGCAGATAAAAAACTTTTGCAACGCGAAGTAAAAAAACTTGCCGCCGCATTACGCACACGCATTGCATTGCGACAAAAAAGAATGAAGAGCGGGCAACTTGACCCGAAGACAACCATTCGTGCAAATTTAAAATATCATGGCGTGCCGATGGAAATTCATCACAAAGATAAAATCAAAAAGCCAAAGATTGTTGTGATTTGTGATATCAGCACGTCCATGCGTTTTTGTTCTGAACTCATGTTAAGTTTTCTGTTTGCATTGCAAGGGCAAGTTCGCAAAACACATGCCTTCGCCTTTATTGATCATCTTGAATCAATCAGCGAAGATTTCAGCGGCGCGAATGCCGATGAAGCCATTCAATCTGTTTTGTGGCGCATGCCTAGCGGACATTACAACACCGACCTCGGTTGGTCTTTGCAAAATTTCAACGATGATTATATGGATACATTGAATAGTGGCACGACTTTAATTGTCGTTGGGGATGGACGCAATAATTATTATGAT
>DQGV01000285.1:0-1230 GCA_003524705.1 Anaerolineae bacterium
CTTGAAAAAATAGAAGATGAACGCCGTGAGACATTAGCCAAAGCCCGCGCTGAAGGTGAGTTGGAAGTTGCAGTGTTAAGAAGCAATATTGATTCATTAAAATCACAATTGAAGAAAGCCAAACAACCTTTGGATGTGTTGAAAAATATTGAGGAAAAAATAGAATCGATAGAAAATAAAACGACGCAACCCGTAGAAAGACGGAGGACGGAAGACGTTGGACGGTCTACGGTCAATGGTCAACGGTCTATTGCATTGGGAGAGCGAGTCACTGTAAGCACATTGAATGCTGAAGGTGTAGTAACAGCTATCGGCGAGTCTGATGCGGAAGTTCAAATCGGGACAATTCGTGTGAGAGCGAAGATGTCGGAGTTAATTAGACCGCAGACCGTAGACGATAGACCGCAAAAAGAAAAAAATCGTCAGTCACCGTCCACCGTCAATCGTCCATCGTCCACATCACCCGGCATGGAAGTTGATTTACGCGGATTGATGAGTGAAGATGCCTTAGACAAAATGGAAAAATATTTAGAGCAAGCATATCTTTCGGGTTTGCCGTTTGTGCGAATCATTCATGGCAAGGGAACTGGAAAATTGCGCCAAGCCGTGCGCGAGGCATTACGCGGACATTCGTATGTGAAATCTTTTGAAGAAGGTGGTCATACCGAAGGTGGCGAAGGTGTGACGGTTGCGAAGTTGAACGCAAGTTGATGTTGTATAATTTGAAAAACAGGAGCCGTTTATGTCCATTGATGATGCGATTAAAAAGATGACAGACTTAATCAAAGCCGCCTGTGCCAGTGCGGAGATCAAAGCCGCGAAAATGTCTGATGAAGAAGCGCGGCTCTCTGTGTATGCGCCTGCGGGTGATATGCAAAAAATTAAAGATGCTACGTTTCAACCCGCAATGGATATGTTAAATAATGACGGCATGGATGTGCAAGTGTTTGTGTATGATAAAGATGCACCACCGCTTAAGGGTTAGAAGGTTACAGGTTTGAAAGTTTGAAGGTTGAATGTAGGGGCGAGGTCATCTCGCCCTTTTTGTCTTAAAGCATTCACCACAGAGACCACTGCGTCTTCGCGCAGCGAACGGCGAAGAACACAGAGAGATTTAATTTAAAAAACTCTGTGCTCTCTGTGTGCTCAGTGGTGAAAAAATTATTCCCCAATTGCATAACGCCAAACGATATCCAACGCCATCAAACCTGTTTGACGTTGAATCTCTTG
>DQGV01000285.1:1491-2630 GCA_003524705.1 Anaerolineae bacterium
ACCTGTTTGACGTTGAATCTCTTGCGCTTCTTCAATTAAATAAATATCACCTTGTAACGGACGGTCATCCCGCGTGTAAAGCCCACGATTGGGTAAATTGGAAAGCGATGCCCAAAAATTCCACAAAGGCAAATCAAATTCTTGAGCAAGCAGGTACATATCACGATTGATGCGATAGTCTAATTCGCGGTTATCCGCTTTGGTAGCAAGAATCGGCACCACACCTCTATCAATCAATTGAGTAATAATTCTTCGCAAATATTCTGTGTTACGCGATTCAAAATGTGAACCGATTTGAATAATCACAAACGATGGATTTTGAATCCGCAATTCGCAATCCACTGGTGTTTCGGCAAACATGCAACCATACTCACCACGATGCCATTGATCCCATAACAACGCGCCCGGCGTTGTGCCATCTTGCGCCGTCGGGCTTTCACGATTGAACGAACCATAAAAATGATTCACAGTTTCTTGCAACTCAGGCGTGAGGCTGTTCACTAAACCTTCATCGGTTTCAAACCGACCAAAAAATTCATCAGGTCGCGCTTGGCAATCTCCAAAAATCGAAAAGGCATTTGGGTTATTCCCCAACGTCTGACCATATTCATAAATCGCGCGGATGTTTTCAGTAGGTTGAGGCAAAATCGGCGCACTCATCCATTCATTCGATATAGGCGTTTCAGTAGCGGTGACTGACGTTTCTCCCGCATTGACCTCTTCCGTCGCTGTGACAGTTACCCGCTGTGTCGCAGTCGCTTCTTCTGTGACCTCAACCTGATTCTGCTCCGTGACATCATATCTCGGTGTTGGAATCGGTCGGGAGGGTGTATTTGTTAATGAAAGAGTTGGAGTCACAGTCACTTGCGGTTGACAAGCAATAAATAAAATGAAAAAATTTAAAACAAATATTTTTTTTATCATTTATGAATTCCATTCTTTTTCAAGTTTCCCAATGCGCGGATGAATATAACTTTAACTTCTTATAGTCATATGCTTTGTTAAAAGAGATAGTAACAAAAGATATATAGGTGACTATAATCTGAAAAGTACCTGCAAACTTGATTGCCACATTGGGTGTTGACCTGTTGACTCCGATGTTGTATTATTAGAACATATTTACAAAAATAACTTAGTTT
>DQGV01000283.1 GCA_003524705.1 Anaerolineae bacterium
TTAACCAAACAGGTAATGCGTCTTTTTCTTCTTCTAACTTAAAAAAACGTGTGAAGCCTGGAGTGTTTTCCAGAATATCGGTGTTATGAGCATATTGCCCGCGTAGCATTGAGGCGCGTGATGGACAACAGATAGGCGTGGTAATAAAATAATTTGTAAAAGTTGCACCTTGCTCACCGATGAGTTGATTGGTTTTTGGCATGTAAGGCATGAGTTTAGAATCCATATCATCGGTGAGAATGATTATGATGTTGGGTTGATTTTTGTTATTGATGTTACATGCTAGTAAAGAAAAGATGAGTAGAAGTACTAAAAGTGTTTTTATCTTTTTCATAAGTTATCAAAGTATAGCATCTTTAAGTTTGACTCAAGACTGTAGACGGTGGTCTGATACAAGTATAATTATGATATGGACAGTAAGACACTCAACGTACTTGAATACCCAAAGATCTTGGAAAAACTAGCAGGCTTCTGTGACTTTTCCGCTTCGATGGAATTAGCTCGCCAATTGCAACCAACTGATTCGTATGAGTTGGCGATTTCTCGTTTAAGTGAAACGACAGAAGCGCGAAAAATTTTATCTTTACAAGGTATGGGAGTTGGTGCGGCACATGATATTCGTCCGCAAGCGGATTTGGCGGCGCGTGGCGGCGTGCTTGACCCAAGTGCTTTGTTGGATGTGAAATCTACTTTAATTTCTTGCCGAGATTTGAAAAAGAATTTTGACAAGAAAGGTGATGAATATCCGCGCCTGACTTTAATTGTGGAAGGCTTGCCCGAAACCTACGGCATTGTAGATGCAATTACACGTGTGCTTTCAGACCGTGGTGAGGTTTTAGATTCAGCATCTCCAAAACTTGCAGACATTCGCCGAAGTTTAAGAATCGCACAAGACCGTTTGATGAGTCGCTTGCAAAAATATGTCACTGATTCTAAAACATCACAAATGTTACAAGAACCCATCATCACACAACGTGATGGGCGTTATGTGATTCCATTGCGGGCGGAATTTAAGGGGAAAATCAAATCTGTTATTCATGATCAATCATCAAGCGGCGCGACTTTATTTGTTGAGCCACTTCCAATTGTAGAAGCGAATAATGAAATTCGTGAATTACAACTTGCACAACGAGATGAAGAACAACGCATCCTTGCCGAAGTTTCATCGTTAGTGGGTGAACACGCAGTTGAATTAAAGTATGGTGTTGAAAATTTAGCCGTATTAGATTTAGCGTTTGCAAAAGCAAAATATGCAGAAGAGTTGAGAGCAAGTGAACCAATATTGCATGAGAAGAAAGAGGAAAGAAGAAAGACGAATGATGCACCTCTTTCCTCTTTCTTCTTTCATTTGTTACAAGCCCGTCATCCATTATTGAATCCTGAACACGTTGTGCCAATTGATGTTGATCCAGCAGAAGGAACACGCGCCATTGTTATTACAGGTCCAAACACTGGTGGTAAAACTGTTTCGTTAAAAACAGTTGGTTTGCTTGTTCTCATGGCACAAAGCGGACTTCACATCCCTGCACAAAGTGGTTCGCAACTCCCATGTTTTCATTCGGTGTATGCGGATATTGGTGATGAACAATCTATTGAGCAATCGCTTTCAACGTTTTCAGGTCATATCACCAACATCATTCGCATCTTAAAAGAAATTGATCATCGTTCATTAGTTATCTTTGATGAACTCGGTTCAGGCACAGACCCGCAAGAAGGTGCCGCGATTGCGCGTGCCATTTTGAGTCACTTACTTGAAACAGGTGCAATGACTTTAGTTGCGACTCATTACCCTGAATTGAAAACATTTGCTCATTCGACAGATGGTGTGGTCAATGCTTCTTTAGAATTTGATATAAAAACGCTTCGCCCTACCTACAAGTTGACTCTTGGACTCCCCGGCAGATCCAACGCCTTAGCAATTGCACAACGGCTTGGACTTCCACAATCTATTATTGAATCAGCCAAAGCGGAGATTAATCCGTTGGATTTACGAGCCGATAAATTACTTGATGACATTCGTAAAGAAAGAAATCGTACTTCACGCGAACGTGAAAAGCTAGAAAAAGCTAGAACTAAACTTGAAAAACAAAATTTGGAATTAGAAAAGCGACTTGAAAAAATAGAAGATGAACGCCGTGAGACTTTAGCTAAAGCAAGAGCCGAAGGTGAATTAGAAGTTGCTGTGTTGAGAAGCAATATTGATTCATTGAAATCACAATTGAAAAAGGCAAGTCAACCTTTACAAGCGATTAAGTCTATTGAAGAGAAAATTGAAGAAATAGAAAATAAAACAACTCAACCTGTGGAAAGAAAAAGCAGTGAACAGTCATCAGTTGGCAGTATTAAGTTAGGAGAGAAAGTCACTGTCAGCACGTTGAATGCTGAAGGTGTAGTAACAGCTATCGGCGAGTCTGATGCGGAAGTTCAAATCGGGACGATTCGTGTAAGAGCAAGATTCTCTGATTTGGAGAGAAAAGTCAGTGAGCAGAAAGCAGAAGGTAGAAAGCAAAAGGCAGAAGTATCAAGTAAGTCATCATCGGTAAATACAAAATCCCCCGGCATGGAAGTTGATTTACGCGGATTGATGAGTGAAGATGCGTTAGATAAAATGGAAAAATATTTAGAGCAAGCGTATCTTTCAGGTTTGCCGTTTGTAAGAATTATTCATGGCAAGGGAACTGGGAAGTTAAGACAAGCCGTGCGTGATGCCTTGCGCGGACATTCGTATGTGAAATCGTTTGAAGAAGGTGGTCATACTGAAGGTGGGGAAGGTGTGACGATTGCAAAGTTGAATGCAAGTTGATGTTGTATAATTTGAAAAACAGGAGCCGTTTATGTCCATTGATGATGCGATTAAAAAGATGACAGACTTAATCAAAGCCGCCTGTGCGAGTGCGGAAGTCAAAGCCGCGAAGATGTCTGATGAAGAGGCGCGGCTTTCCGTCTATGCGCCTGCGGGTGATATGCAAAAAATTAAAGATGCCACGTTTCAACCTGCATTGGATATGTTGAATTCAGATGGCATGGATGTGCAAGTGTTTGTGTATGATAAAGATGCGCCGCCATTGAAAGGGTAAATATATCATTGAGTATGGCGAACATTTTTTTCCCACTTCTCGGTTATTTGTTTGGTTCGCTTCCGTTTTCGATTTGGATTACTCGTTTCGTCAAAGGGGTAGATGTCCGTGATGCGGGGTCTGGTCATGCCACAACGACGAATACAATTCGGCAAGCAGGTTTTGGTTGGGGTGCATTGGTTTTGATTTTAGATATCGCTAAAGGATTTACTCCAGTTTATTTATCAGCAATATATACACATGATGTTTGGGTCATTGCATTAACTGCCGTGTGTGCAGTGGTTGGGCATTGTTGGCCCATATTTGCTGGTTTTCGAGGCGGTATGGGGTTGGCAACTTTTGGTGGTTCATTATTAGCAATAAAGCCATTAGCGTTTTTGATTTGCTTGGCTTTATTGCTAATTTTTGTTTTGGTCATTCGCCATTCTGCTAGAGCCAGCGTATTTGCAGGAATTCTTGCAGCTCCTGTATTATGGCTGTTTAATATTCAAGATTCGGCATTCTGGATAGCACTTGGAAGCGGGATTGTTATTGCTATTCGTTTTATGATTGATTGGAATAGAAAATACCGCGAATTATGGCTGGATAGAGAAAAGCATTGATATTCTAAAAGTATTAAAACTTAACCTTCCATTTTCTTTTTCAAGGTTCCCAATGCGGCGGTGTAACCTGCCACCATTTGATTTTTCATCATATCTTCCATGCCGGGCATAGAGGGCATGCCGGGTGGAACGAGTTGCGCTTCGGTTTGCAAGGTGACTTTTGTGCCTTTGCCTTCGGGTTCGAGGATGTAGGTGCTGATGACATCTGATGCAGGTGGCGCGGCGTATGTTTTTGAACCGTAGATTTTATTTTTTTCGTAAGCAATCACTTCAGATGTGATTACATTTTCTACACCGTTCATGGCTTTGACGGTGGTTTTGATTTTCGTGCCGAGTTTGATTGGACCATCTGCTTCAACTTTGATGACGTAATCACTTTTTAGCGAATCAAGACTAGAGACATAGTCAAATATTTTTTCAGGTGAAGCATTGATTTGTGTGGAAACTTCGATAAGTGCCATTTGTTTTCTCCTTGAGTTTTGTGAGTTTATGTCATTATATAGACTTCACTCTTTTATACAAGAACCCAAGTAGGAATAAGAAGGTAGCCGTTAGTACTATAGCTGAACCAGATGCAATACTGAAATAATATGAAAGATATAAACCAACTACACCAGAAAATGCGGCGATGATGGCGGCGAGAATCATCATGGTAGATAAACGATGAGTCAGCATAGATGCAGTTGCGGCAGGTGTGACTAACATGGCAACCATCAATGCGACTCCGACAGTTTGTAATGATACAGCCACTGTGACGGCGATAAGAGTCAGCAGAAGGTTGTTGAGCAGGTTGACGGGAAGACGAAGCGTGAGGGCGAGGATAGGGTCAAATGATATGGTTGTAAATTCTTTGTAGAATGCAATCACAATTAACAAAACGATTCCACCGAAAATCGAAATCAGCCACAAACTTTGCATTGAAACGCCGAGCACATCACCAAATAAAAAGTGACTTAAATCCACTGCATAACTGCGGACGGTTGAAATCAAAGCAATGCCGAGCGCGAACATGCCTGCAAAAATAATGCCAATGGCTGTATCTTCTTTGACTTGTGCTTGTTTGCTGATTGCTCCGATGCCTAACGATGCAACGATGGCTGTACCTAATGCCCACCAAAATAATATTTCGCGTGCATTGCCTGATATTAAATATCCCAAAGCAATGCCAGGCAAAATAGTATGCGCGAGTGCGTCGCCAAAAAATGCCATGCCACGTAAAACTACAAACGTTCCAATCACTGCACAGACGATGCCAACCATCACGGCGGCAAGCATTCCACGAAACATGAATTCGTATTGCAAAGGAGAAGTGAGCCAATCAATGATGTTCATGTTCGTGCTCTTCATCTCCACAACATGAATCATCTAGCGTTAAGAGATTGTCATTTCCGTTTGTAGTTCGTAACCTCGCACCATAGGCTTGTAACAGATTTTCTGTTTTCATCACAGATGATGGTTCATCAAACGTAATAATTTTATGATTCAGCAACATAATCCTGTCAAAGTGACGAGATGCTTGTTCAAGGTCGTGGGTTGCGACCATCACAGTCACATTTTGACCTTTGAGCGTATCTAACAAATCAAGCAAACTTTCTTGAGCAGGAGTATCTAAACCAGTCAGAGGTTCATCCATTAACATCAATTCTGCTTCTTGAGCCAGTGCTCGCGCAATAAACATGCGTTGTTGTTGGCCGCCCGAAAGCTGATTGATTTGCCGTTTGGATAAATCGCTTAATTGCACAGTTTCCAACACATGATTTACAAAATCCCAATCTTTTTTACTTGGCAATTTAAACAAACCCAACTTAGCATTGCGTCCCATCATCACCACATCAGCCACATTGACTGGAAAAGCCCAATCCACTTGTGAGCGTTGCGGAATATAAGCAATACATTGATGCACCAAAGGATTCGAACCTGAAATCGTCACTAAACCTTGATTTGGTTGCAACACTCCAGCCACCACTTTAAACAAAGTGCTTTTGCCTGCACCATTGGGTCCAACAACTGCAACACGTTCGCCAACATGCAAATGGAAATTAATATCTTCCAATGCAACTCGTCCGTTATAGCGCACCGAAAGATTTTGCACATTGAGAATCGGTTTATCCGTTTGATGGATGACTTGAGGATACATAATCAAATTTTACTTCAAAGCATCTACAATGAGATTCACATTGTGTCTCATCATATCTAAATAGGTTCCAGCAGGCTCACCAACGGTTAAAGATTCAAGATATAAATTATTCACAATCTTTACATCAGTTTCACTAGCAATTTGTTCAGCAAGCGTCGCATTTTCTACATCACTTAAAAAAATAGCAGGTACATCAATGGCATTGATATCATCAATCAATTGCGCCATTTGTTGTGCAGAAGATTGTGCATTTGTACTCGCACTTGGCAGAACTGTCCCAACCACTTCAAAGCCATAACGTTCAGCAAAATAATTTAATGCTTCATGGTTTGTTACCAACAACTTTCTTTCGGCAGGAATTTGATTCACTTGCTCAACAATCCATGCATCTAACTCTTGAAGTTGATTGATATACACTTGTGCATTTTGCTCATAAATTTCTTTGCCATCTGGGTCAACTTGAATCAATCCATCACGGATATTTTCTACATACGTGATGACAAGGTTTGGGTCAAGCCACATGTGAGGGTCACCCGCTTCATGTTCGTGACCTTCACCTGATTCTGCCTCGTCAGCATGCTCATCATCTTCATGCGGAGTTAAACCTTCAGTTACTTCTACTACAATTCTTTCACCGCCTGCATTTTCAAGCAATGACTCAATAAAATGCTCATATTCCAAACCATTCAGAATCAACAAATCACTTTCAGAAAGTTTTGCTATATCAGATGGAACAGGCTGATAAGCATGTGGGTCAGCACCGACTGGTAACAATGAATCAACTTGCACACGATTTCCTGCCACATTTTGAGCAATGTCTGCTAAGAAAGAAGTCGAAGCGAGAACTGTCAAACTGTTTGAGTCTGCTTGTGGGGCAGAGCCGCATGAAGTTAGGATAAGAAGCGAAAGAATGCCTACCGTCATAATGATATTGAAAATCTTTTTCATTTAGAATTCCTATTTTTTATCCCCCGCTTTCGGCGAGGGATTTGATTTTTATGCTCTCGATGGGTCTGAGACCCGTCGAAGCCTTACTATCTACAATTGACGCACAAACCAAACAACTGCAACCAATGTTCTTTGATTTGATAGCCTGTTTTGCGAGAGATACTTTTGGTGAGTGTATCTAAATCATCACCGTCAAAAAATTCAACTTGACCACAATTTTGACACAACAATAAATGTTGATGCCCCACGCCTGCGGAAATAAATGCTTGACAACCAAGCGGCTGATGCACACGTTGAATAAGATGCAGTTCTTCGAGTTTTTCAAGTGTTCGATAAACCGTGACCAAACCCAAGGCGCGATATTTTTTTCGGGCTTTGTC
>DQGV01000455.1:0-582 GCA_003524705.1 Anaerolineae bacterium
ACTTTCAAACTTTCAAACCTTCTAACTTATTAACATTCCGAAAACCCACAAGCATAGGGCATGCCCCACCCTGCCCTCCCCAAGTCCGAACTAAAAAGTTGGAATAATTATACATGCTTCTCATTCGGACTTGGGGAGGGTGTCCGCAGGACGGGAGGGGCTGATACCAGCATATAAATTCTCCAAAATTACTTCAAGCACCTTCTCAATGTTTTTCATCACATCATTATTATAGAATCTCAAAACACGATAACCTTTTGATTCTAAAAACTTTGTCCGCTCAGCATCATATTCTTCCTGTTCCAAATGCTGACTTCCATCTAATTCAATAATCAACTTTTTACTTGGCGCACAAAAATCTGTAATGTAATTTCCAATGGCATGTTGACGACGAAATCCAATCCCATTCAAACGATGTGCTCGTAGGTGAGCCCATAACTTTCTCTCAGCAGGAGTTAAGTTAAGCCGAAGTTCTCCCGCACGGCGCATAATCTTTGGTGTTGAACGTCTTTCAGTCATTGCATTCCAACATATTTTCCACCATAAAAAATTCTTTCATAGGGGCGGACGGCCGTCCGCCCC